>DASXJJ010000093.1:0-1575 GCA_036497465.1 Pseudonocardia sp.
CGCCCCGCTGACCGAGGGCTCCTACGACCGGGTGCTGGTGGATGTGCCGTGCACCGGTCTGGGGGCGCTGCGCCGCCGCCCGGAGGCCCGCTGGCGGCGCGAGCCGTCGGACGTGGCCGGGCTGGCCGCGCTGCAGCAGCAGCTGCTCACCGCCGCGCTGCGCCACGTCCGAGTCGGCGGCGTGGTCGGGTACGCCACCTGCTCGCCGCACCTGGCCGAGACCGTCGGTGTGCTGGCTGCCGTGCTGCGGGGGCGCACCGACGTGGAGCGGCTGGACGCCACGGAGGTGCTTCCCGAGGTGCCCGGCCTGGACGGCGGGCCGAACGTGCAGCTGTGGCCGCACCGACACGGTACCGACGCGATGTTCCTGGCCCTGCTGCGCCGCACGGCCTGAGGCGAGTACGACACCGCCGCCCGCGCTCCGACCTCGGCGGGCGGCGTAACCTGCGAGACGTGCCACCGATGATCGCGCCGAGCATCCTGTCCGCCGACTTCGCCCGGTTGGCGGACGAGGCGGCGGCCGTGACCGGGGCCGATTGGCTGCACGTGGACGTGATGGACGCCCATTTCGTGCCCAACCTGACACTGGGGTTACCGGTGGTGCAGGCGTTGCAGGCGGCGACCGACCTCCCGCTGGACTGTCACCTCATGATCGACGACCCGGACCGGTGGGCGGTGGGCTACGCCGAGGCCGGTGCGAGGAACGTCACAGTGCACGTCGAGGCGGCCGCCGACCCGGTCCGGCTGGCCGAGGACCTGCGGGCGGCCGGCGCGCTGGCCGGGCTCTCGGTCAAGCCGGGCACCCCGCTGGAGCCCTACGTCGAGCTGCTCCGGCACTACGACACGTTGCTGGTCATGAGCGTGGAGCCCGGCTTCGGCGGCCAGGGGTTCATCCCGGAGGTGCTGGAGAAGGTCCGCACCGCGCGCCGGCTGGTGGACACCGGTCACCTGCGGCTGATCGTCGAGATCGACGGCGGCATCAACGCGGAGACCATCGAGGCGGCCGCCGAGGCGGGCGTCGACTGCTTCGTGGCCGGGTCCGCGGTCTACGGTGCCGATGACCCGGCGGCCGCCGTGCGGGCGTTGCGGGAACAGGCTGGGCGGGCGTCAGCGCACCGGTCGCTGCACGGGGGGGTGGCGTGATGTTCACCGGCATCGTCGAGGAGGTCGGGGAGGTCCGCTCGGTCCGCACGGGCCCGGACATCGGCACAGGCGTGGTGCGCCTGGTGATCGGCGGCCCGGTGGTCACCAAGGACACCCGGCACGGGGACTCGGTCGCGGTCAACGGCGTCTGCCTGACCGCCGTCGAGGTGGACGGCGACTCGGTGAGCGTGGAGCTGGTGCCCGAGACGCTGCGCCGCTCCAGCCTGGCTGGGGTGGCCGCCGGCTCCCGGGTCAACCTGGAACGGGCGCTCGCCAGCGGTCAGCGCTTCGGCGGGCACGTCGTGCAGGGGCACGTCGACGGGGTGGCCACCGTGGTCGCCTTCGTCGCCGGCGAGCGCACCGCCGAGATGGCCTTCGAGCTGCCGCCGGGGCTGTCCCGGTACGTGGTGGAGAAGGGCTCGATCACCGTGG
>DASXJJ010000094.1:0-27322 GCA_036497465.1 Pseudonocardia sp.
CCTAGGCCCGCGCGCGGGAGCGCAGGGGAGGGTTCACCGGCGGTCCTCGGCGGCATAACGGGCCGGCGGCGGCTCGGCGGAGACGTGCGGGTAGGTGGCCAGGGTGCTCGCCACCTGGCCGTTGTAGCGGGCCTCGTTCGCCGGCAGGGTGAGCGGGTCGACGCCCGGCATGAGGGGCCGCGCGCACGACCCCCGGTCGATGCGGGCGGGGCGCGCCGGCCCGTCGTGGGTCAGCGCGTCCAACACCGTCGCGTAGCCGACCGGGTCGATCGACCCCATGGACAGGTGGTCGGCCACGTGACCGGGGCACAGCTCCTGCACCGAGACGTTGGTGATCCGGCCGTTGCCGGTGTGCAGGGTGGAGCTGCCCCTGGGCGGGAGGTTGGGCACCACGACCTCGTCGAAGGCCGAGTAGACGACGGTGTAGTCGATCCCCGGCCAGGTCTCCGGGCCGTCGTTGAGCGCGGTGAGGAAGCGCGAGCCGGTGCGCTGCTGCCAGATCGACGGCGCGCAGTCCGGCGCGCACACCGCGTGGGCGTCGAGCGTGCCGTGGTTTGACGGGTCGATGCCGACCAGGTCGTCCACCATGCCCCGGGTGTCCGGCCAGTACTTCAGCGCCCAGCGGGGCACCATCCCGCCCTGGCTGAAGCCGACGACGTCGATCCGGCGGCCGGCCTCGGCGTGCATCGAGCGGATGGCCGCCACCACGGACTCGGCCGCGACCTGGATGTCGGCCATCGCATGGCCGGGCAGCGTCACCGCGCAGTAGGGGATGCCGCGCCGGGCCAGCGCCGGCTCGTAGTTCCAGTCGAAGTTCACGTCCGGGCGCAGCGTCGTGCCCGGTACCAGCAACACCGGCGCGGACGACCCGCCGGACAGGTCACCGTGGCAGTCCAGCGCGTGGTGCAGGGCGGCGTCCGGGGCGGACAGCCCGGGCCCGTTGCCCTCGGCGTCGGCCTGCCCACCGGCCAGCACGGTCAACGCGACCGCCGACAACACCGACACCACCGACACACCCCACCGGCGCCACCGCATGGACCCACCTCCGACCAGGTCGACATCGACCGAACGGACCAGCAACTGCTCTGTACGGTCGAACGAACAACCCCCGGGTGGGCTCCTCGACCTCACTCGTCCGGGGTGCCGGCCGGGCCGGGCGGATGGGCGGGCCGGCCGGGTCTCAAGGATGAGACAAGTCCTCGACGGGGCCTCGCGGCGCTCCCTATCATCAGCCGGGCCAGCCTCGGAGCCGAAGGGGAACCATGATCTTCATCGTCGTCAAGTTCACGATCCGCCCGGAGCTCAGCGGCGAGTGGCTCTCCAAGGTCAAGGACTTCACCGGGGCCACCCGCGCGGAGCCGGGCAACATCTTCTTCGAGTGGTCGACCAGTGTGGAGACCCCGGACCAGTTCGTCCTGGTGGAGGCATTCCAGGACGGTGCCGGCGAGGCGCACGTGAACTCGGAGCACTTCAAGACGGTGATCGCCTGGATGCCCGACTACGTGGCGCGCACCCCGGAGATCGTGAGCGTGGAGGCTCCCGGGGAGGGCTGGTCGGCGATGGGCGAGGTATCGCCCCGGTAGCGAGCCGTCAGGAGGCGGCCGGCCGGCGGGTCGGGTGGCGCAGCGGGTTGGACCGGCGCGGCCGGTCCGAGGGCCGGGTGGCCGACCCGCGCGGGTCCGAACGGCGCGGGGCCGGCCGCTCCGCCAGCCCCGAGGTGGCCCAGTCCCAGGAACCGGCGTTCAGCGTGCGCGGCCCGAGCGAGGGCACGTCGAGGGCCTGCTCCAGCAGAACCCGGAGCCGGGAACCGAGCTGATGGGCCTCCGCGGTGGTCAGCGCGCCGTGCTGTACGCCCCGGTGCAGCTCGTCGGCCATCTGGGCCACGAACCGCACCGACCAGTCCTCACGGGTGTCCCTCTCGTCGATCATCCGCAATGGTTACCACCGCCGCGGCGGGCGCCCGGCCCCGACCCGGCGCGCCGGAACCCGAACGTGCGGCGATCGCCACCGGTGTGTGTGCCGGCCGGCCCCGGCGGATACTGAGCGTGTCGAACAGCGGGGAGAGCCGTCGGGGGAGGGGGTCCTGTGCCGGGCACGCTGCGGGCCGCCGTCGACGCGGTGGCGGACATCGGGCCGTTCTTCGCGGCCACGGCCAACCCCGCCGAGGCGGTGGACGACAGCTGGCGGCCGACCGCCGAGCTGTACGCCGACCCGGAGCCACTGAGCGCCCGGATCGAGCAGGTGGCGTGGGCACTGGGTACCGACGAGCGCCGGGTCGCCGCGTCGATCACCTACCAGGGGTTGGCCGCCCGGCTGGTCTCGCCGCTGCTCGCGGTGGCCTCGGTGACCGGGCTGGTGCCGCCGTGGTCGCCGGCCACCCTGCACTGGCGGCGCGCGGTGACCGGGCCGTGGCCGCTGTGGGAGTCGGCCGACGACGCGGTGCGCCCGCCCGCCGCCGACCTGCCGGCCGCGGTGGCCGAGGTCCTCGTCGAACCGCATCTGGTAGCTCTGGCCAGCGCGGTGCGCGGGCTGGTCGGGATTTCCGCGCGCACCCTCGCCGGTAACGCCGCGTCATCGGTGGTGTCCGCCGGGAGGATGGTGGCGCAGGCCCGCCCGGAGGCGGCCGGCACCGCCTCGGCTCTGGTGGATGCCCTGCTGGGCAGCCCGGCGCTCGCCGGTTCGGGTACGTGGGCGCGGCCGTGGTCGCTGCGCCGCGCGTCCTGCTGCCTGTACTACCGCGTGCCCGGCGGGGGGCTCTGCGGTGACTGTGTGCTGATCCCCCGGCGGGCGCATCGCACCATCCGGTGACGCGCCCGGCACCCATCCGTCACCGTTCCGGCGTGGCCAGCGGCGGCACGACCGCGATGTTCGCCTAGACTCGGGCGAAGACCTCGGAGTGGGTCGAGCACCGTCGCCGGTGTGCCCGTCGTCCCGTCGTGCCGCGAACGGCAGGGGGCAGTGGGGCAGGCAGAGCCCGGGCGCCCCGCTCCGCCAGTATGAACATCGCACGAGGAGATCACGTGAAGAGCACCGTCGAGCAGCTCAGCCCGACGCGCGTCAAGATCAACGTCGAGGTGCCCTTCGACGAGCTCAAGCCGAACTTCGACCGCGCCTACCGCAAGCTCGCACAGCAGGTCCGCATCCCCGGGTTCCGTCCCGGCAAGGCCCCGGCGCGCATTCTGGAGACCCGGCTCGGCCGGGGCGTGGTGCTCGACGAAGTCGTCAACGAGGCCGTGCCGGCCAAGTACAGCGAGGCCGTGACCGCCGAGGAGGTCCGCCCGCTGGGTCGGCCGGACATCGAGGTCACCGAGATCAAGGACGGCGAGCAGCTGGCCTTCACCGCCGAGGTGGACATCCGGCCGAACATCGAGCTGCCCGACGCGTCGGCCATCTCGGTCACGGTCGACGACGTCGAGGTCCGCGACGAGGACGTCGCCGAGCAGGTCGACGCGCTGCGCGCCCGGTTCGGCACCCTCACCGGCGTCGAACGTCCGGCCGCGAAGGACGACTTCGTGGTGGTCGACCTGTCCGCCACGGTCGACGGCAAGGATGTCGAGGAGGCCGCCACGACCGGGCTGTCGTACCAGGTCGGGTCCGGTGGGCTGGTCGATGGCATCGACGAGGCGCTGACCGGGCTGTCCGCCGGCGAGTCGAAGTCGTTCAGCACAACGCTGGTGGCCGGCGAGCACGCCGAGAAGCAGGCCGAGGTCACCGCCACCGTCACCGCCGTCAAGGAGCGCGAGCTGCCGGAGGCGGACGACGAGTTCGCGCAGATGGCCAGCGAGTTCGACACGTTCGACGAGCTGCGCGACGATCTGCGCACCCGGCTGGGCGGCGCGAAGCGCATGCAGCAGGCCGCCCAGGCACGCGACAAGGTGCTCGAGGAGCTCATCGCCGGCACCGAGATCCCG
Organism: Pseudonocardia sp.; assembly: GCA_036497465.1. Lineage (GTDB taxonomy): Bacteria > Actinomycetota > Actinomycetes > Mycobacteriales > Pseudonocardiaceae > Pseudonocardia. Next base: position 3,912 of record DASXJJ010000094.1, read on the forward strand.
ATGCCGGAGAGCGTGCTGGCCGCCGAGCTCGAGGTGCGGTCGCACGACGCGATCCACGCGTTCGACCACGACGAGCAGAAGTTCGCCGAGTGGCTGACCGAGCAGGGCAAGACCCGCGAGGAGTTCGACGCGGAGGCCCGTGCCGACGCCGAGCAGTCGGTGAAGACCCAGCTGCTGCTGGACGCCGTGGCCGACGCCGAGGAGGTCGGCGTCACCGACATGGAGCTGACCCAGCAGATCGTGTCCCAGGCGCAGCGCTTCAACATCAGCCCCGAGGAGTTCCTGCAGCGCACCCAGCAGGCCGGCCAGCTCGGCGCGGTCTACGCCGACGTGCGCCGGGGCAAGGCGCTGGCCAGCGTGGTCCGCCGGGCCACGGTGACCGACGGGTCCGGTGCCGAGGTCGACCTCTCGGAGTTCCTGGGAGACGACGAGGCCGGTTCGGCGGACGCCGAGGTCGTCGAGGGGGCAGTCGAGAGCAGCGACGAGAGCACCGACGACAGCAGCGACGTGAGCACCGACGAGGCCGGCGACGACACCCAGGACGCCGGCCAGGAGCCGGCGTCGGCGAAGGCCTGAGCGCGCGACCCCTCCCGGTCGTGTGCTCTGAGCGAACGAACCGTTCGGCGCGGCCTGATCGACCACTGGCTTGGCTAGGGTCGGAGGCAACCGCGGTCGACAGCGACATCGAAGACAGAAAGCAGGCAGACGTGACGCAGTACCCAACCAACCGGCGGGACCTGCAGATGCGGTCCGCCGGGGCCGGACAGCTGACGCTGAGCGACTCGGTCTACGAGCGGCTGCTCCAGCAGCGCATCATCGTGCTCGGCCAGCAGGTGGACGACGAGATCGCGAACCGGATCGTGGCGCAGATGCTGCTGCTGTCCGCCGAGGACTCCGAGACGGACATCCGGCTGTACATCAACTCGCCCGGCGGCTCGGTGAACGCCGGCATGGCCATCTACGACACCATGCAGTTCATCGAGCCCGACGTGGCGACCTACGCGATGGGCCTGGCCGCCTCCATGGGGCAGTTCCTGCTCTCCGCGGGCGAGAAGGGCAAGCGCTACTCGCTGCCGCACGCGCAGATCCTGATGCACCAGCCCTCCGCGGGCGTGGGCGGCACCGAGTCCGACATCGCCATCCAGGCCGAGCAGTTTCGGCGGCACAAGCGCACGATGGCCGAGCTGATCGCCGAGCAGACCGGGCAGAGCGTGGACCGCATCACCGCCGACTCGGACCGCGACCGGTGGTTCACCGCTCACGAGGCCCTGGAGTACGGCTTCATCGATCACGTCGTGTCTCGCGCGAGCCACACGGCCAACGGCCAGGCCGGCCAGTAAGAGGAGAGGCACGTGTCGAATTACCAGATGCCCCAGTCCCGCTACGTGCTGCCATCGTTCATCGAGCGCACCAGCTACGGGGTCAAGGAGTCCAACCCCTACAACAAGCTCTTCGAGGAGCGCATCATCTTCCTCGGGGTGCAGATCGACGATGCCTCGGCGAATGACGTGATGGCCCAGCTGCTCGTGCTGGAGTCCACCGACCCCGACCGGGACATCACGGTGTACATCAACTCGCCGGGCGGCTCGTTCACCTCGCTCATGGCGATCTACGACACCATGCAGTACATCCGTCCCGACATCCAGACGGTGTGCCTGGGCCAGGCCGCGTCGGCCGCCGCGATCCTGCTCGCCGCCGGTACCCCCGGCAAGCGGCTCGCCGTGACCAACGCGCGGATCCTGATCCACCAGCCGGCGTTCGAGGGCGTGTACGGCCAGGTGTCCGACCTGGAGATCCAGGCGGCCGAGATCTCCCGGATGCGGAAGCTCCTGGAGACCACGCTCGCCCGGCACACCAACCAGGACGAGGCGAAGATTCGGTCCGACATCGAGCGGGACAAGATTCTGACCGCCGACGAGGCCAAGGAGTACGGCATCGTCGACGAGATCATCCAGAGCCGCAAGCTATCGGTCGTCGGCAACTGACTCAGCGTTCGGGCGAGGCGGCGACGGTGGAACACCCGCGACACGCCATTCGGAGCGGGCCTACCGCCGCACCTCGCCGATTCAGGGCAGTCTTTACCTCCCCCCAGAGCGGGTTGGACGAGTACGGTCAGGAGAGGCGCGCCGCACGGGCACGCCGGATGGGACATCAGGTACGCACTCATGGCTCGCATCGGTGACGGCGGTGACCTGCTCAAGTGCTCTTTTTGCGGGAAGAGCCAGAAGCAGGTCAAAAAACTGATCGCCGGACCCGGCGTGTACATCTGCGACGAATGCATCGATCTCTGCAACGAGATCATCGAGGAAGAGCTGGCCGAGGCCGGTGAGGTCAAGCTCGACGAGCTGCCCAAGCCCGCCGAGATCCACGACTTCCTCGACCAGTACGTGATCGGCCAGAGCACCACGAAGCGCACGCTGTCGGTGGCGGTCTACAACCACTACAAGCGCATCCAGGCCGGCGACAAGGGCCGCGGTGGCGACAGTGGCGACGGCGTCGAGCTGGCCAAGTCGAACATCTTGATGCTCGGCCCGACCGGCTGCGGCAAGACCTACCTCGCGCAGACCCTGGCGAAGCTGCTCAACGTGCCGTTCGCCATCGCCGACGCGACCGCCCTCACCGAGGCCGGCTACGTCGGTGAGGACGTCGAGAACATTCTGCTCAAGCTGATCCAGGCGGCCGACTACGACGTCAAGCGGGCCGAGACCGGGATCATCTACATCGACGAGGTCGACAAGATCGCCCGCAAGTCGGAGAACCCGTCGATCACCCGTGACGTGTCCGGTGAGGGCGTCCAGCAGGCGCTGTTGAAGATCCTGGAGGGCACCACCGCCTCGGTTCCGCCGCAGGGTGGGCGCAAGCACCCGCACCAGGAGTTCATCCAGATCGACACGACGAACGTGTTGTTCATCGTGGCCGGCGCGTTCGCCGGGCTGGAGAAGATCATCGGCGACCGGGCCGGCAAGCGCGGCATCGGCTTCGGCTCGGAGATCCGCTCGCAGAAGGACCTCGACTCCAGCGAGAGCTTCGGCGAGGTGATGCCGGAGGACCTGATCAAGTTCGGGCTGATCCCCGAGTTCATCGGCCGGCTGCCGGTCGTGGCCTCGGTGACCAGCCTGGACAAGGACGCGCTGGTGCAGATCCTCACCGAGCCGCGCAACGCTCTGGTCAAGCAGTACCGGAAGCTGTTCGAGATGGACGGCGTGGAGCTGGAGTTCTCCGACGATGCGCTGGAGGCGGTGGCCGACCAGGCCATCCTGCGGGGCACCGGTGCCCGCGGCCTCCGGGCGATCATGGAGGAGGTCCTGCTCCCGGTCATGTACGACATCCCCAGCCGGGACGACGTGGCCAAGGTCCAGGTCACCGGCAAGACCGTCAGGGAGAACGTCAACCCGACGATCGTGCCCAGGCAGCCCGCTCGCCGCGAGCGCCGCGACCGCTCGGCCTGACGCCGCACCCCGCACGCTCTCCAGCGCCCCGCACACTCCCGTGCGGGGCGCTGGTGTCCGACCGGAGGTGACCGGCGTGGCGCGGTGCCGGAGTAGTCGGTGGCCGGAGTGGTGGGTGGCCGGAGTGGTGGGTGGCGGCGCGCACAGGGCTGCCGCGGCGCGCACAGAGCTGCTGGGGCTGGCACAGAGCCTGTGGAGTCTGTGCGACCGGTGAGCGGTCTGTGCCGGCGCGACTGGTGCGGGGCTGGCTGCTCGCGGCGGGCGGTGAGCGGCTGCCGTGGCGCGCGGCAGGGATCCCGCGACCCGGCGCTGGCTCGCCGCGCGGGCGGTGTGGCACAGAGCGGCCACGGCTCGCCCACGCCCCGCAGCCCCTGTGCGAGCCGCGGCAGGTCTGTGCGGGCCCCGTGGACGGCGGTGGGCTGCTGAAGCACGGCGGTCGGTCCACGGACGGCGGTCGGTCTACGGACGGCGGTCGGTCTACGGACGGCGGTCGGTCCACGGACGGCGGTCAGAGGGCGATGCGCTCGGGGGCGGTGTAGATGTTGGCGGAGTCGCCGCGCAGGAACCCGACCAGCGTCATGCCCGCCTCGGCGGCCAGCTCCACCGCCAACGAGGACGGGGCCGACACGGCGGCGAGCACCGGGACGCCGGCCATCACCGCCTTCTGCACCAGCTCGAACGACGCCCGCCCGGACACCATCAGCGTGCAGCCCGCCGCCGGGATCCTGCCGTCGAGCAGGGCGCGCCCGAGAACCTTGTCCACGGCGTTGTGCCGGCCGACGTCCTCCCGAACCGCGAGCAGCTCCCCGTCCTCGGTGAACAGCCCCGCCGCATGCAGCCCGCCGGTGCTGTCGAACACCCGCTGCGCCTCGCGCAACCGGTCCGGCAGCGACACCAGCAGCGAGCGCGGCACCCGTACCGGGTCGGCGGCGGGGGAGAACCGGGTGCGCAGCCGCACCGCGTCCAGCGACGCCTTGCCACACACCCCGCAGGACGACGTGGTGTAGAAGTTGCGCTCCAGGCCGGTGTCCGGGGGCGGCACGCCGAGGCCGAGCGCCACGTCGAGCACGTTGTAGGTGTTGCGCCCGGAGTCGTCGACCGAGTCGCAGTACCGCGCCGTCGACACGTCCGGCACCGCGCCGATCACGCCCTCGGTGAGCAGGAACCCGTGTGCCAGCTCCACGTCGTGCCCGGGGGTGCGCATCGTGACCGCGAGCGGCCGCCCGTTCACCCGCAGTTCGAGCGGTTCCTCCACGGCCAGCCGGTCCGGCGCGCGGCGCGCGCCGTCCGGGGAGAGCCGCAGCACCGAGGTGCGTGCCACCACCCGTCCCACCGCGCCTCCTTCCGATCTGGTCTCGACCCTTGCCACGAAGGCGAGGCCGACATAACTTGCCTCGCAGGTCTCGTCGGCAATGATGCCGGGAGGGAGCAGCTCCAATGGCCGCAGCTGGGTTCCTTGATCGCTCGCGGACGGTCGCGCCGCCGGACTGGAGTCGCTGGTTGGTGCCCCCCGCGGCGCTGTCCATCCACCTGGCGATCGGCCAAGCCTACGCGTGGAGCGTGTTCAAGACACCGTTGAGCGGCACCCTGCTCAAGGGCAGCGCGTGGGCCGGGACGCTCAGCGCGCTGCCGTTCACGCTGGGCATCGTCATGCTCGGGGTGTCGGCCGCCGTGATGGGCACCACCGTGGACCGCAAGGGCCCGCGCTGGGCGATGCTGGTGGCCACCGCGTGCTTCTCGCTCGGGTTCCTGATCTCGGCGGCCGGCGTGGCGATGGGCCAGTACTGGCTGGTGGTCGTGGGCTACGGCCTGGTCGGCGGGATCGGGCTGGGCATCGGCTACATCTCCCCGGTCTCCACGCTGATCAAGTGGTTCCCGGACCGTCCCGGCATGGCCACCGGCATCGCCATCATGGGCTTCGGGGGCGGGGCGCTGATCGCGTCGCCGTGGTCGACGTCGATGCTCACCGCGTTCGGCGCGACCGGCCCGAACCCGAAGGCCGGCGGGATCGCGGCCGCGTTCGCCATCCACGGGCTGGTGTACGGGGCGTTCATGTCGATGGGCTGGCTGCTGATCAGGGTGCCGGCCGACGACTGGCGCCCGGCCGGCTGGGACCCGGCCGAGGTGCGGTCCCGGCCGCTGGTCACGACGGCCGACGTCTCGGCGCGGAACGCGATCAGGACCCCGCAGTTCTGGCTGCTCTGGGTGGTGCTGTGCTTCAACGTGACCGCGGGAATCGGCATCTTGGAACGGGCCGCGCCGATCTACCAGGACTTCTTCCGGGGGACCGGCACGGCCAGCGCGCTCGCCGCCGCGGCGGCCGGCTTCGTGGCGATCCTGTCGCTGGCCAACATGCTCGGCCGGTTCATCTGGTCGTCGACCTCCGACGTGGTCGGCCGGAAGAACATCTACCGGATGTACCTCGGGGTCGGCGCGCTGCTCTACCTGGTCATCGAGCTGCTCGGCCCCGCGAACAAGATCCTCTTCCTGATCTGCTCGATGCTGATCCTGTCGTTCTACGGCGCCGGGTTCTCCACCGTCCCCGCGTACCTGCGGGACCTGTTCGGCACCTACGAGGTGGGCGCGATCCACGGCCGGCTGCTCACCGCGTGGTCGGTGGCCGGCGTGCTCGGCCCGCTGATCGTCAACTTCATCGCCGACCGGCAGAAGGCCGCCGGGCTGAGCGGCCCCGACCTGTACAGCCTGTCGTTCCGGATCATGATCGGCCTGCTGGTCGTGGGCTTCGTGTGCAACGAGCTGATCAAACCGGTGGATCCGAAGTTCCACCGGCCGAGTACCGCGGCCGGAGCGCGCGCCGCCGAGGGGAGCCCCCGATGACCGCCTCGACGCCCGGGCAGCGGCCGGCGCCGGCCAACCGGACGCTGCTCATCGTGGTCGCCTGGCTGTGGGTGCTGGTGCCGTTCGGCTACGGCGTCTGGCAACTGCTGATCAAGGTGGCGCAGCTGTTCGCCGGGTGAACCCACCGAGCGAGCCGGCGGTACGTTGACGACCATGAGCACCCTGTCGGAGTGGATCGCCTCCGTGTGCGCGGAGCTGGAGCTCGACCTCGCCGACCAGGCGGCCACCACGACGACGGTGCTGGACCTGACCGCCGACGTGGCGCACGGCGTGGCGCGGCCGGCGGCACCGGTGACGGCGTACCTGATCGGGCTGGCCGCCGGGCGGTCGGCCGACCCGGACGCGGCCACCGAGGCCCTGGCGGCCCGGCTGAGCGAGCGGGCCACCTCGTGGCAGCGGCCGGAGTAGTCCGCCGGGCACGCGACCGGCCGGGTCGTCGGACCGACACGCGCCCGGCCGGGCCGCCGGGCCTAGTCGCCGTCGTGCGAGATCATCAGCTCGGTCGACAGTCCGGTCAGGTCGATGACCCGGGCGGCCCGGGAACCGTGCTGGACCAGGACCGAGACGTGCACGCCGTGCGCGCGGCCGGTCATGGTCGCCTCGACGAGCAGCTCGACGCCCGCGCTGCCGACGTAGCCCGCCCCGCGCAGGTCGAGGACCAGGTCGCCGGGACCGTGCAGCTGCTCCAGCAGCGACGTGCGCACGGTGTCGACCCCGTCGGCGGTGAGGTCGCCGGACAGGCTCCAGGTCCGCTGCTGGGGGACCGCGTGCACCGGCCCGGCGACGCGCCGCGCGGAGGGCGGTGACACCGACGGAGCCGGCACCGGCGGTGTGTCCGGCCCCGACTCGGCGAGCACCGCCCCACCGCGGTCGAGCGGCCGCAGCCGGAACCGCACCGTCGTGCCTCGGCCCGCCCCCGCCGCGCCGCCCGTCGGTCCGGTGCCCGTTCCGGTGTGGATGTCGAGCCGCTCGGCGATGGCCGTCACCAGGCGCAGCCCCCGGCCCCGGAAGCCGCTGTCCGGCGGCGGCTCCCGCCAGGTGCCCCCGTCGCACACCTCGACCTCCAGCCCGCTCTCCGCGGTACCGGTCACCGCGTACTCGAACTCGCCCGGCTCACCGAGGTAGGCGTGCTCGCAGGCGTTCGCGGCGGCCTCGCCGAGGGTGAGCTGCAGGTCCTCGAGCAGCTCGGCGGGCAGCGCGGCCAGCCCCGCCCAGCTCTCGACCGTCCGACGCAGCCGGCGGGTCGACTCGACGACGGCGGGCAGTCGGCCACGCAGCGGCGCCGGGAGCAGCCGGACGGCCACGACGGCCAGGTCGTCGGCCGGGGCGGGATCGTCGATCATCAGCTGGACCAGGGTGGTGACCAGCGCCTCCGGGCCGTGCCGGGCGAGCCCGCCGGCCGCGCGGGTCAGCCGGTCCAGGCCGACGTCGAGCACCTCCTCGCGGCGCTCGATCAGCCCGTCGGAGTAGAGCACCACCGAGGTGCCGGGTTCGATCACCGTCCGGGCCTCGCGGTACGGGGACCGGGCGACCACGCCGAGCACCGTGCCGCCCGCGCGCTCCAGGTACCGGGCGCCGTCCGGCTCCACCACCAGGATCGGCGGGTGGCCGGCGCCGGCGTAGCGCAGCTCGCCGCTGTCCTGGTCCAGGGTCAGGCAGACGCAGGTGCTGCCGAGCGCGCCGTCGACCCGGCTGGCGTAGCGGTCGAGCAGCTCCAGCGCGACGGCCGGGGAGTGGCCTTCGAGCAGGTAGCCGGCGAGCGCGCTGCGCAGCTGGCCCATCACGGCGGCGGCCGGCGCCCCGTGCCCGACGACGTCGCCGACGACCAGCGCCACGGTGCTGCCGCCGACCGGGAGGAGGTCGTACCAGTCGCCGCCGGCGCGGGCGCCCGCCGCGGCCGGCAGGTACCGCGCGGCGGCGCTGAGCATGGGCAGCTCGGGCAGCTGGTGGGGCAGCAGCACGTGCTGCAGGACGTCGGCGACCTCGTGCTCGTTCTGGTAGAGCCGGGCGCGGTCGAGCGCCTGCGCGCACTGGCCGGCCACGGTCAGGATCCCCGCGCGCTGGCTCGCCGACATCGCGGGCACCTCGGCGCCGAAGGACATGCCGATCGCGCCGAGCACCGAGTTGCCCACCACCATCGGCAGCGCCACCTGGATCGGGAGCTCCACCTCGTCGGGAACGAAGCCGGCCCCCGGCCACGCCGAGTCCGACCGGGTGGCCAGCCACACCGGCTCGCCGGTGCGGGCCGCGTACGCGACCGGGTGCGCGGCCTCCAGGTCGAGCGGCCTGGCCCGGTCCCGCCCGGCTCTGTCCGGTCCGGCTCTGTCCGGTCCGGCCCGGTCCGGCCCGGCTCCGGCCAGCACCCGCAACACCCGGCGGTCGCGCAGCATCACGACGGTCCGGGCGGCGCCGAGGGCGCTGGTGTAGTCGAGGATGACCGCACCGACCTCGGCCGGCGTGGTGGCCCCGGACAGCGCGCCGACCACCCGGCTCAGGTCCTCCGCGGCCCGCCGCGCCTCGCTCTCGGCGGCGAGCAGGCCGGCCCGCTGCAGTGCCTGGGCGCAGTGGTCGGCCAGCGCGAGCGTGGTGGCCCGCTCCGAGGGGCTGAGCACCCGCTCGGTGTGGAAGCCGAAGCAGACCACGCCCAGGCAGGTGCCCGCCGTGACCAGCGGCAGGCAGGCGATGCTGGGGTAGCCGTAGGCGCGGACCACGGGCTCGAGCCGGGGGAACTGGCGCCAGTCCTCGGGCCGCTCCACCCACACCGGCATCCGGCGGCGCGCGGCCAGGCTGACCGGGGCGTGGGCCTCGATCGGCATGCTGGACCAGTTGCGGCGCACCTGCTCGTTCCAGCCGCCGAGGCTCAGGGCGTCGAGCACGCCGTTCTCGCGCAGCTCGAACATCCCGGCGGCGGGGGCGTCCAGGATGCGCTCGAAGTGCCGCACGGTGGCCTCGGCGACCTCGGCGGGGGTGGCCGCCACCGACAGCGCGGCGGTGGCGCGCTGCATCAGCTCCAGCCGCCTGCGGGTCCGCCGCTCGCGTTCCAGCAGCAGGGCGTTGTCCAGCGCGGTCGCCGCGCGGCGGCCGATCTCCACCAGCAGCGCCAGGTCGTCCGCGTCCAGCGCGGGGGAGTCCAGCACGCGGGCCACGGTGAGCAGTGCGGTGACCCGGCCCCGGGCGACCAGCGGCAGCACGGCCAGACCCCGCAGCCCCAGCCCGCGCAGCGCCGCGCGGCGCGCGCCCTCGCGCACCCGGTCGGCGGGGCTCGTCGGTGACGCGTCGACGTCGACCAGCACCGGCTCGCCGCTGCTCACCGCCTCCCGCGCGAGGTCGGCGTCGTCGGTCCACCCGGCGAGCAGCGTCTCGCTCGCCGGTGTCCGCGCGGCGACCGCCCGCACCGCGGTCACCTCGGTGCCGACCTCGGCCAGCCGGGCGAGGTCGACCAGCCCCTCCGTGACCAGCGCGTACACCAGGTCGGCCTCGCGCCGCCGGGTGGTCTCCCCCCGGTCCAGCTCGCCGGTGATCGCCGTCAGCAGCCGTTGCCGTTCCCGCTCGCGGTGCCGGGTGTCGATGTCCAGGCAGCCACCGACATAACCCTCGGGCTGCCCGGCCGGACCGACCGGCGCCCCCCGGTCGAGCACCCACCGGTGCCGGCCGTCCGCGTCGCGCAGCCGGTACTCCACCTCGAACGGCGCACCGTCCGCCTCGGCCGCCGCCCGGACCTCGGCGTACCGGGCGCGGTCGTCCGGGTGGATGTGTTCGCGCCACCGGCTGCCGAGCTCGCGGGTGGGGTGCCCGCCACCGACGAACTCCGACCACGCCCGGTTGACGAACAGCCGCCGCGACCCGGGGCCGTCCACCCAGATCAGGGCGGGCGTGCTGTCCGCCAGCGCCCGGAAGCGCAGCTCGGCCTCCCGCCGGGACCGGCCGAGGCGCACGTGGCTGTCCACCCTGGCCAGTAGCTCCGCCGAGGAGAAGGGCTTCACCAGGTAGTCGTCCGCGCCGGCCGCCAGCCCCTCGACGGCGGCCTCCTGCCCGGCCCGCGCGGACAGCAGGACGACGGGCACCGCCGCGACCGCGGGGTCGGCGCGCAGTGCGGTGATGAGCTCGATCCCGTCCAGCCCCGGCATCATCACGTCGGCGACGATCAGGTCCGGCACCTCGGCGCGCGCGTCCGCGAGGCCGGCCTCCCCGTCGGCGGCCGTCCGTACCCGGTAGCGCACGGCGAGCAGCCTGCGCAGGTAGTCCCGCATGTCGGCGTTGTCGTCGATCACCAGCACGGACGCCGACCCCGCCGCCGACCCGGACGCGTGGCTCGACCCGGACCCGGCCGGCGAGGACACCGGGCCGGCCTGGCCGTCCTCGGGCAGCCAGCGCATCGACTCGGCGAGGTACGGCTCCGCCACCGACCGCGCCTCGGCGGGTGCCGCCGGGTGGACGTGGTCGGCCGCCAGGTGCTCGCGGCCCAGTGGCATCCGGACGGTGAACGTCGAGCCGAGGTCGACCGTGCTCGTGACCTCGACGGTGCCCCGGTGCAGCGTCACCAGCTCCTGGACCAGTGCCAGCCCGATGCCGCTGCCCTCGGTCGAGCGGGCGCGGGTCCGCGCTACCCGGTGGAACCGTTCGAACAACCGGCCCCGCTCCGAGGCGGGGACACCGACGCCGGTGTCCGCCACCCGCAGCACCGCGGCGTCCGCCTCGCGGTGCAGGGACACCGCCACCGATCCCTCGAAGGTGAACTTCAGCGCGTTGGACAGCAGGTTCAGGACGATCTTCTCCCACATGGACCGGTCGACGTGGACCGGCTCGCCCAGGTCGGGGCAGTCCACCCGGTAGTCGAGCCCGGCCCGCTGCATGGCCGAGCGGAACACGCTGGCCAGCTCGCCGGTCGCCGCCGCGAGGTCGACCGGCTCGTACCGGGCCTCGATGCGGCCGGCCTGGATCCGGGAGAAGTCCAGCAGCGTGTTGACCAGCTTGCCCATCCGCAGGCCGTTTCGGTGCACCGTGTCCAGCTCGGCGCGCAGCTCGGGATCGGTCACCCGGGCGCGCATCTGCTCCACCGGCCCCATCACCAGGGTCAGCGGGGTGCGGAACTCGTGGCTCACGTTGGAGAAGAAGTCGGTCTTGGCCCGGTCCAGCTCGGCCAGCATCTCGATCCGCTGCCGCTCGCCCTCCCGGGTCCGCGCCTCGGCGAGGCTCGCCGCGATCCGGGCGACGACCAGGTCCAGGAACTCCCGGTACCGGTCGTCCAGGACCAGGCGCGGGCTCAGCCCGGCGACCAGGACGGCGGCCACCTCCCCGTCGGCCATCGGGCGCACCGGCAGCAGCAACGCCGATCCGGGCAGCTCCGGCCACGGCCCGGCGTGCAGCCCGGGGAACCGGGCCTGCACGTCGTCGATGAGCACCGGGCCACCGGCGGCCACCGCGCCGGCCAGCGGCCAGCCGGAGCCCCGGTCATCGAGCTCGAGCGTCGGCGCGGCCGAGGGCGCGCCCTCGGGCAGCCCCGCGGTGGCCGCCAGCCGGGCCAGCGGGTCGCCCTCGGTGATCGAGTACAGCAGCACGAACGGCAGGTCCGCGGAGTTCTCCCGCAGCGCGCCGACGGCCCGCTCGCCGGCCTGGGACGTGGTCTGCGCGCCGGTGCCCGCGGCGGCCAGTACGCGCAGCGTGTCCAGGCGACGTTGCGCGAGGATCTGGTGGGTGGTCTCGGCGTTCGTGCTGAGGATTCCGGCGAACGTGCCGTCGGCGTGGTGCAGCGGGCTGAACGAGTAGGTGAAGTAGGACTCCTCCACGCCACCGCGTCGGCGCAGCTCGAACATCATCTTCTCGGTGAAGTAGGCCTCGCCGGTCCGGCGGACCTCCTGGAACTGCCCGTGCACGACCTCCCACACCTCGGCCCAGGTCTCCCGGCCCGGGCGCCCCGCCGCCGCCTTGTCCGCCAGTGACGGGGTGAACGCGTCGTTGTAGATCTGGACGTAGTCCGGACCCCAGAAAACGATCATCGGGAAGCTGGTGGCCAGCGCGAGGCGTACGGTTGCGCGCAACCCTTCCGCCCAATGGCGCACCGGACCCAGCGCGGTTGCGGACCAGTCGACGGCCCGGTGGGTGGCCCGCGCGGGGCCGGGGCCGCCGAAGACCGCCTCCACCGCCGAGGCCTCGAGCCGCGCGTCGGCCTCCGCGCCCTCCGGGTCGAGCCCGCCGGTGGGCCGCTCCGTCCCCGGCGGGGGGCGCTCCGGGCCGGTCACCAGGAGAAAGTACCCCTGCCGGATACCTCGTCAACGGACAGCCCGCGCTCCGCGGCGATGGCGTCCGAACGGCCTACGGCGCACACCGTCGAACGGCCGCCCGCCGTCCGGGGGGAACCTCGGACGGGTCGGGGCAGCTCGTAGACTCGAGTGGTGACCGAGACTCTCCCGCCTCAGCAGCGCGCCGCCCTCCCGTCCCGGTGGGAGCCGGCGGAGGTAGAGGGCGCTCTGTACCGGCGCTGGGTGGACGCGGGCTACTTCGCCGGCCACCCGGACAGCGGCAAGCCGCCGTTCTGCATCGTCATCCCGCCGCCGAACGTGACCGGCAGCCTGCACCTGGGCCACGCGATGGACCACACCCTGATGGACATCCTGACCCGGCGGCGGCGGATGCAGGGCTACGACGCGCTGTGGCTGCCGGGCATGGACCACGCCGGCATCGCCACCCAGAACGTGGTCGAGCGCCGGCTCGCCGAGGCGGGCACCGGCCGGCACGACATGACGCGCGAGGAGTTCGTCGCCAAGGTCTGGGAGTGGAAGGCCGAGTCCGGCGGCGCGATTCTGGGCCAGATGCGCAGGCTCGGCGACGGCGTGGACTGGGAGCGCGAGCGGTTCACCCTGGACGAGGGCCTGTCCCGCGCGGTGCAGACGATCTTCAAGCGGCTGTTCGACGACGGCCTGATCTACCGGGCCGAGCGGATCATCAACTGGTGTCCCCGGTGCCGCACCGCGCTGTCCGACATCGAGGTCGACCACCAGGACGACGAGGGCGAGCTGGTCTCGGTCCGCTACGGCGACGGGCACGGCTCGATCGTGGTGGCCACCACCCGGGTGGAGACGATGCTGGGCGACACCGCGGTCGTGGTGCACCCGGACGACGAGCGCTACGCGCACCTGGTGGGCACCGAGGTCGAGCTGCCGCTGGTCGGCCGGAGCATCCCGGTGATCGCCGACGACCAGGTCGACCCGAGCTTCGGCACCGGCGCGGTCAAGGTGACCCCGGCGCACGACCCGAACGACTTCGAGATCGGCCGCCGGCACGACCTGCCGATGCCGTCGATCATGGACGAGACCGCGCGCATCACCGGCACCGGCACCCGGTTCGACGGGATGGACCGGTTCGTCGCGCGCGAGGCGGTCCGCGAGGAGCTGCGCGCGCAGGGGAGGGTGGTCACGGAGAAGCGGCCCTACCTGCACAGCGTCGGGCACTGCAGCCGGTCCGACGACGTCGTGGAGCCCCGGCTGTCGCTGCAGTGGTTCGTCAAGGTCGAACCGCTGGCCAGGGCGGCCGGCGAGGCGGTGCGCGACGGGCGGACCACGATCCACCCGAAGGAGCTGGAGAAGCGCTACTTCGACTGGGTCGACAACATGCACGACTGGACCATCTCGCGGCAGCTGTGGTGGGGCCACCGGATCCCGGTCTGGTACGGCCCGGACGGCGAGGTGCGCTGCGTCGGCCCGGACGAGGAGCCGCCCGCCGAGGCCGACGGCTGGCGGCGCGACCCGGACGTGCTGGACACCTGGTTCTCCTCCGGCCTGTGGCCGTTCTCCACGCTGGGCTGGCCGGACGACACCGCCGACCTGCGGCACTACTACCCGACGTCGGTGCTGGTCACCGGCTACGACATCCTGTTCTTCTGGGTCGTCCGGATGATGATGTTCGGGCTGTACGCGATGGACGGCGCGCCGCCGTTCGAGCACGTGTTCCTGCACGGGCTGATCCGCGACCAGTACGGCAAGAAGATGTCCAAGTCGCGCGGCAACACGATCGACCCGCTCGCGCTGATGGACACCTACGGCTCGGACGCGCTGCGGTTCACCCTGGCCCGGGGGTCCAACCCGGGCGCGGACATGGCGATGTCCGAGGACTGGGTGGCCGGCTCGCGCAACTTCGGCACGAAGCTGTGGAACGCCACCCGGTTCGCGCTGGCCAACGGGGCCGACCCGCACGGCGCGATCGACCCGGCGCAGCTCACCGACGCCGATCGGTGGATCCTGGACCGGGTCGGCGCGGTGACCGCCGGGGTCGACTCGCTGCTGGAGGACTTCCAGTTCGCCAAGGCCACCGACCTGCTCTACCACTTCGTCTGGGACGAGTTCTGCGACTGGTACCTGGAGCTGGCCAAGGTGCAGATCGCCGAGGGGCCGGCCCGGGCGGCGAACACCCAGGCGGTGCTGGGCAACACGCTCGACGTGCTGCTGCGGCTGCTGCACCCGACGATGCCGTTCATCACCGAGTCGCTGTGGACGGCGCTGACCGGCGAGGAGTCGCTGGTGGTGGCCAGCTGGCCCCGGCTGTCCGGCGAGGCCGAGGGGTCCGACGGCGGCGCGGGCGAGCGGATCGCGGCGGTGATCAAGCTGGTCACCGAGGTGCGCCGGTTCCGCGCCGACCAGGGGCTGCGGCCCGGGCAGTGGGTGCCCGCGCGGCTGTCCGGTACGTCGGCCGCCGGGCTGGACCCGCAGCTGGCCTCGGTGCGTGCGCTGGCCCGGCTGGGCGCCGAGGAGGACGGCTTCACCGCCACCGCGACCGTCGAGGTCGGGCTGGCCGGCGGCTCGGTGCGGGTCGAGCTGGACACCTCCGGCACCATCGACGTGGCGGCCGAGCGCGCCCGGCTGGGCAAGGACCTTGCCGCCGCCGAGAAGGAGCTGTCCGGCACGGAGGGCAAGCTGGGCAACCCGAAGTTCACCGAGCGGGCTCCGGCCGACGTGGTTGCCGGCATCCGGGCCCGGCGGGACACCGCCGCGGCCGACATCGAGCGCATCCGCGCCGCCCTGAGCGCGCTGCCGGAGGCCTGATCGAGTGGCTGTGAGTAACCAGGCGAGCAAGCAGGACGCAGAGGCCGAGCGGCTGCGGGAACACGAGCGGCGGGTCGCCGCCGAGTTCGCGGCGGTGGAGGCCGAGCTGGACCAGCGGTGGCCGGAGTCCACCCTCGAACCGTCGCTGGACCGGATACGCGCGCTGGTCGACGTCCTCGGCGACCCGCAGATGTCGTTCCCGGTGGTGCACGTGGCCGGTACCAACGGCAAGACGTCGACCGCCCGGATGATCGACGCGCTGCTCACCCAGGTGGGCCTGCGGACCGGTCGCTACACCAGCCCGCACCTGCAGCGGGCCACCGAGCGGATCACCCTGGACGGCGAGCCGATCTCCCCGGAGCGCTACGTCGAGGTGTACCGGGAGATCCAGCCGTACGTCGAGATGGTGGACGCCGGCCGGGCCGAGGGGCAGCCCCGGCTGAGCAAGTTCGAGGTGCTCACCGCGATGGCGTTCGCCGCTTTCGCGGACGCCCCGGTCGAGGCCGCCGTGGTGGAGACCGGTCTCGGCGGCAGCTGGGACGCCACCAACGTCGCCGACGGCACCGTCTCGGTGATCACCCCGGTCGGCGTCGACCACGTCGAGTACCTGGGCTCGGACGTCACCGGGATCGCGGCGGAGAAGGCCGGCATCATCAAGCCCGGCTCGATCGCGGTGATGGCCCAGCAGGACGCCGAGGTGGCCGCGGTGCTGCTGGCCCGGTGCACCGAGCTGGGCGCCACGGTGGCCCGCCAGGGCATGGAGTTCGGGGTGCTGCGCCGGGAGAAGGCGGTCGGCGGCCAGCTGCTGCGGCTGCAGGGCCTCGGCGGCGCCTACGACGACGTGTTCCTGCCGCTGTTCGGCGAGCACCAGGCCGGCAACGCGGCGGTCGCGCTGGCCGCGGCGGAGGCGCTGATCGGCGCCGGGGCCGACCGCGCGCTGGACCCCGAGGCGGTGCGGGCCGCGTTCGCCGGGGTCACCGCGCCGGGGCGGCTGGAGCGGCTGCGCGGGACACCCACCGTGCTGGTGGACGCGGCGCACAACCCGCACGGTGCCCGGGCGCTCGCGGCGGCGGTGGTCGACGAGTTCGCGTTCCGCAAGCTGGTCGGGGTGCTCGCGGTGCTGCGGGAGAAGGACGCACTGGCGCTGCTGGAGGCGCTGGAGCCGATGCTGGACGAGGTCGTGGTCACCCGGAACTCCTCGCCGAGGGCGCTGGACCCGGACGAGCTGGCGGGGCTGGCGGTGCAGGTGTTCGGTGCGGACCGGGTCACCGTGGAGACCAGGCTGGACGACGCGGTGGAGCAGGCCATCACGCTGGCCGAGGAGACCGACGAGGAGGGCTCGCCCGCGGGCGCCGGGGTTCTGATCACCGGCTCGGTGGTGACGGCCGGCGAGGCCCGCGCGCTGTTCGGCAAAGCCGTACCGTGACGGGCATGGCCCACGAACCGACCCAGCCGAGTGACCCGGCCGGCGAGCCCGTCCCGGCCGCGGCGGTCCCGGGGCCGGCCTCGGGGTCCGGGGAGGTCGCGGGATCGGGGACCGCGCCGGGGCAGGCGTCGGGGTCCGGACCGGAGGAGGGTGCGGGGGGCGCGGCGCTGCCGGACCCGCTGAAGGGCTTCCGGGGTGTGGTCGCCGCGACGCTGGTGCTCGAGGTCATCGTCGTACTGCTCACCCTGCTGGTGGTGGGCAAGTTCGGGGGAAACAACGGCGGCCCGCTGGGCGTCACCGTGGTGCTCGTGCTGGCCGCGGTGATGGTGGTGCTCGCCCGGTACGCCGGGCGCCCGTGGGCGGCGACCGCGGCACTGGCGGTGCAGCTGGTCATGCTGGCCTGCGGCCTGCTGGTCGGCGTGCTGGCCGCGCTCGGGGTGATCTTCGGGCTGACCTGGTTCGCGCTGCTGATGATGCGCAGGGACGTGGCCGGCCGGATGGCCAGGGGCGAGCTGCCCAGCCAGCGCCTGGGCTGAGCCGGCGTCCGCGCCGAGCCGGCGCAAACGCCGAGGCCGGCGCTCGTGGCGTGGCCTGGTGGCCGATGCCGAAGTCGCGCCGAGGCGGGCCGCTGCCGCGCCGGGGCGGCCCGGGTGAACCGGCCCGGGGCACGTCGATAGGCTCACCGCCCGTGAGTGAACGGACGTTGGTTCTGGTGAAGCCCGACGGCGTGTCCCGTCGGCTGGTCGGTGAAGTGATCCGCCGGATCGAGGCCAAGGGTCTCGATCTGGTCGCGTTGCGGCTGCGCACGGTGGACCGTGAGCTGGCCAGCCAGCACTACGCGGAGCACGACGGCAAGCCCTTCTTCGAAGACCTGCTGGCCTTCATCACCTCGGGGCACGTGGTGGCCGCCGTGGTCGAGGGCACGCGGGCGATCCCCGCCTTCCGCCAGCTGGCCGGTGGTACCGACCCGGTGGAGAAGGCCACCCCGGGCACCATCCGGGGCGACTACGGGCTGGAGACGCAGTTCAACCTGGTGCACGGTTCGGACTCCCCGGAGTCGGCCGCACGGGAGATCAAGCTCTGGTTCCCCGACCTGTAGGTCGGCCTCTGTGGGCCGGCCCTTGTGGGTCGGCCCTGTCGTCCGGTCGGCGTCCCGCCGGCCGGACGGTCGGGGTGTCCGGCGCCAGGCCGGAGGGTCAGGCCGCCTCGGCGGAGGTTCCGGTGAGGCGGAAGGTGCTGCCGCTGCTGCCCTGCACCCACGCGTCGGGCAGCGCGGCGGCCAGTGCGTGCTGCGCCCGCCAGCCGGTGCAGTGGCCGGGCACGACCAGGTCGGGGGCCAGCGCGGTGAGCTCGGCGACCGTCGGCGGGATCACCGGCTCGAACGCCGGCCCGCCCAGGTGCAGCCCGCCGACCAGCGCGTGCAGCCGGTCCACGCCGGTCAGCCGTCGGGCGTGCCGCACGATGTTGACGGCCCCGGCGTGCCCGCAGCCGGTGAGCACCACGAGGCCGCGACCGCGCACGTGCACCAGCAGCGCCTGGTCGTCGGCCACCGCCGGGTCGTGCCGCCACTGCCCGTCGTCCCACGCCTGGTGCGCGGCGGGCATCCCGTGCTCGAAGTCGGTCGTGCGGTCCACCTCGCCGGTGATCAGCACGCTGCCGTCGAGCAGCAGCGACGGCTCGCGCCGCTCGACCACCTCGAAGCCCTCGGCCGCCAGCGCGCGGGGGCTCAGCGTGGGCATCTCCCTCGGCTCCTGGCCGGGCAGCGCCATCCGGCGGCGCGCCCACGCCCTCGGGTGCAGCACCATCGGCATCGCCAGGGACCCGCGCCGGCGCGCGAGCCCGGCCAGGCCGCCCGCGTGGTCGAAGTGGCCGTGGCTGAGCACCACTCCGCGCACCGAGGCCAGGTCCACGCCCATCCGGTCGGCGTTGGTGACCATGGCGTCCGGGGACAGCCCGGTGTCGAACAGCAGCGTCGACTCGGCGGCACCCCGGCGCACCCGGACCAGCGCGGAGAACCCGTGCTCGGCGAGCAGGCCGACGGATGTGGCGCCGCCGTCGAACTGCGGCGCGGGGGCGTCGGCCACCCGCATACCGGTCCGGACGGTGCGTTCGTCGCCGGTCAGCAGCGCGTCGTACACGTTGTCGACCAGCACGGTGATCTCCACCTGGTCCACCGGTTCCAGCCGCACCGGGTCGGCGGCCGGGCCGGGAGCGGGGCGGGGGAGAGCCGCGCGGACGTCGAGCGCGCCGGCGGTGGAGCTGTCGCACATGGTGCGAGCGTAGGGCGCTACGGCCGCTCGCCGACGCGCGGCCGGCCGCCGAGCAGGGCGGCGACCAGCGCGCCGAGCCCGCACAGCCCCGAGGTGATCAGGAAGATCTCCTGGTACTGCATGAGCAGCGCGTCGTTCACCGCGCGCAGGTAGGTGGCCATCCGGGCGGCGAACTCGGTCGCGGTCACCCCGAACGGCAGCGGGGTGGGCAGGTCGGCGGTGAGCTGGGTGAACCGGTGCAGCCCCCAGGCCGACAGCGCGGCCACCCCGATCAGCATGCCGGCCGTGCGCGCCACCACGGTGGCCGCCGAGGCGACGCCGTGCCGGTCGCCGGGGACGGCGCCGAGCACCGCGGTGGCCACCGGCGCCACCACCAGCCCCAGGCCCAGCCCGGTCAGCCCCAGGTCGGCGGTGACCCTCGGCACGATCACGGTGAACACGTCGTAGCGGGCCTCGATCAGCTCGTCGGTCCAGCCGGACATCAGCCAGAAGCCGCCGCCGGCGACGAGCAGGCCCAGCGCCGCGGTGACCGACTGGCCGAGCCGGGGGGTGAGGAACCCGCCGAGCAGCGCCCCCACCGGCAGCGCGACCAGGAACCGGACCAGCACCAGCGCGGCCTGCGTGGCGTCGCGGTGCAGCACCGTCTCGGCGAACAGCTGCACGTCGACCAGCGTGACCATCACCGCCGCCCCCACCACCCAGCTGGTCACCAGCCCGGCCAGAACCGGCCGGCCGTGCACGCCGCGCGGGTCGAGCAGCCGGGTGCGCGCCCTGGCCTCCCAGGCGACGAACGCGACCAGCGCCACGCCCGCCGCGACCAGCGTCCCCGGCCCCCACGGCGGCAGCACCGCGCGCGCCGGGTCGGGGTTGTACAGCCCGACCACGCCCAGGGCGAGTGCGACCGCGAGCAGCCCGCCGCCGACCAGGTCGACCGGCGCGCGCGGCGACTCGCCGGCCACCCGGCGGGGCAGCGCGAACGTCACCAGCAGCAGCGCCACGGCGGTGAGCGGCAGGTTCACCCAGAACACCCCGCGCCAGCCGACCAGCACGGCCAGCCCGGCGCCGTACAGCGGCCCGAGCACGCTGCCCAGCTGCTCGGCGGCGCTCACCGTGCCCAGCGCGCCGGCCCGCCTCCGCTGCGCCACCAGGTCGGTGACCAGCGCCATCGTCACCGGAAGCAGCGCGCCACCGCACACTCCCTGCAGCGCGCGCCCGGCCACCACGGTCTCCAGCACGGTGCCGCTGGCGGTGACCGCGGAGCCGGCCGCGAAGCCGACCAGGCAGAGCTGGATCACCGCGCGCCTGCCGAACCGGTCGGAGAGCTGGCCGAGTAGCGGCATCGCGGCCACGTAGCCGAGCAGGTACCCGGTGACCAGCGGGGTGGCCCGCTCCAGGTGGTTCACCGGGATGCTCAGGTCCCGGACGATGTCGATCAGGATGGTGACCACGACGTAGCCGTCCAGCGCGGCCAGCAGCACGGCCAGGCCGCCGACCCCGATCGCCACCCCGACCCGGGCGCGGCCGGGGGAGGCCTCCCGGGTCGTCGAGCTCGTCACCACGGGCGGGTCAGGACGGCGGGGTGATGGTGACCGGCTCGTCGAAGTGGGACAGCGCCACGGTCACCGGGGCGGGCCTGGCGCCGGGCGCGGTCGTCACCAGCAGCGTGGCCTTCACCATCCGCGAGGTCCGCTGGTCCAGCCACACCGTGCCGGTCGGCGGCGACTCCGGCGGCGGGGTCACCCCGGGCACCACCGACGACATCGCCCTCGGGTCCAGGGTGGCGTGCACCCGGTAGGTGGGCACCCCGTCGACGTCCTCCGCCGCCTCGGTCTTCGCCGAGTTCGCGGAGCGCAGCAGGGTGGCCACGCCGCGCGCGGGGTCGAGCAGCGCGGTGGGGTCGTAGATCCCGGCCGCCAGGGCCAGCGGGAGCTGCTGGTAGCCGCCGGTCGGCCCCTTCAGGTAGATTGACTGGTCGGCGATCACGAAGGTGAACTCGGCGTTGTCCGAACCTTGGCTGAGCGTGGCGGTGCCCTTGGCCTGCCCGGTGGCGGTCAGCACGCCCTGCGCGGACCGGATCGGGACGGTGGTCAGCGCCGGGTCGACCTGCACCGAGAGCTGGGCGGACTTCACCGCCTCCATCGCGGTGGCCGCCTTGGTCAGCAGCTCGGCGCCCTGCGGCAGCGGGGGCGGCGGCGGGGGACCCGCCGCGGTGGGCGCTCCCGACTGGCAGCCGGTGACCGTGACCAGCAGGGCCAGCGCGGCCAGCACGGCGAGCAGCGGGGCGGCCGCCGACCGGCGCGCGGTGGCGCGGGGCGGGGCGGTCCGGGGGGAGCGGTGAGCCACCCGGCGGAGTGTAGTGCGCGCCACGTACCGCCCCGAGGCGCACCGGGCGAACTCGTTTCCGAGTTGTCGGGGCACGCGGTTACCGTCGCCCGGTGTCCGAAGCACTGGTCCAGGCCCGGGGGCTGACGAAACGCTTCGGCGAGATGGAGGCGGTGCGTGGCATCGACCTCGACGTCTCGCGCGGCGAGGTGTTCGGCTTCCTCGGCCCGAACGGCGCCGGCAAGTCCTCCACCATGCGCATGATCGCCTGCGTGTCGCCGCGCGGCTCCGGCTCGCTGCAGGTGCTCGGGATGGACCCGAGGACGGACGGCCCCCGGATCCGGGCGCGCATCGGCGTGGTCCCCCAGCAGGACAACCTCGACCTGGAGCTCACCGTCCGGCAGAACCTGGAGATCTACGGCCGGTACTTCGGGCTGCCTCGCGCCACGGTGCGCACCAAGGCCACCGAGCTGCTGGAGTTCGCCCAGCTCACCGACCGCGCGGGCGACGCGGTCGATCCGCTCTCGGGTGGGATGAAGCGGCGGCTGACGATCGCCCGGTCGCTGGTGAACGAGCCCGAGCTGCTGCTGCTCGACGAGCCGACCACCGGGCTGGATCCGCAGGCCCGGCACCTGCTGTGGGACCGGCTGTACCGGCTCAAGCAGCGCGGCGTCACCCAGCTGATCACCACGCACTACATGGACGAGGCCGAGCAGCTGTGCGACCGGCTGGTGGTGATGGACGGCGGGGTGATCTCGGCGGAGGGCTCGCCCGGCGAGCTGATCGAGCGGTACTGCACCCGCGAGGTCGTGGAGCTGCGCTTCCCGCCCGACGTGCGGCGCCCGGACGACGAGGTGTTCACCGCGGCCGCCGAGCGGGTGGAGCGGCTGCCCGACCGGGTGCTGCTCTACGCCGAGGACGGCGAGGCAGCGTTGCGCGCGGTGCACGGCCAGGGGGTGCGCCCGCAGACCAGCCTGGTCCGCAGGGCCACGCTGGAGGACGTGTTCCTGCGGCTCACCGGCCGGAGCCTGGTGGACTGATGACGAGCGTGGTGGACCGATGACGCTGCCGACCGACGATCCGGGGCGCACCGACGAGCAGGAGTGGCCCCGCTCCACCGGCCGGGTGATGCCCGGCTGGCGTGCCTCGCTGATGGTGATGGAGAGCTGCTGGACCTGGTACCGGCAGGGCTGGCGGGCCACCGTGGTGTCCAGCGTGCTGCAGCCGGTGCTGTTCCTGCTCGCGTTCGGGTTGGGCTTCGGCACGCTCGTCGACTCGGCCGGGCGGGGCGGGGCCGCGCTGGGCGGGGTGCCCTACCTGGTCTACCTGGCGCCGGGGCTGCTGGCCATGTCGGCGGTGCAGACCGCGGCGTTCGAGTCGACCTACCCGGTGCTGTCCGGGTTCAAGTGGCAGCAGGTCTACTGGGCGATGGCGGCCGCGCCGCTCACCCCCGCGCAGATCGCCTGCGGCCAGCTCGGCTGGATCACTACCAGGGTGTTCACCTCCGGCGCGGTGTACGTCGTGGTCATCGCGCTGCTCGGCGGGGTGCGCGGGCCGGGCATCGTGCTGTCGCTGCTGGTCGCCACTCTGTGCGGGGCCGCCTTCTCCTCGGTGACGATGGCGTTCGCCGCCTCCCGGGAGAACGACGGGGCCGCGTTCCCCACGTTCTTCCGGTTCGTCCTGATCCCGATGACGCTGTTCTCCGGCACCTTCTACCCGGTCTCCCGGCTGCCGGACTGGCTGCGCCCGCTGGCCTGGGCCACCCCGCTGTGGCATGCAACCGAGCTGTCCAGGGCGGCCGCTCTGGGCACGCTGCGCTGGCTGCCGGCGCTGGGCCACCTGGCCTACCTGGTGGCCCTGCTCGCGGTCGGGGTGTGGCAGGCGCGCCAGCGGTTCGCCGTCCGGCTGGGCCGATGAGATTCCCTAGGTCAACCCCAAGATCGGGTTCAGGCTGTGAGGAGTCGTTGGGCGCCTCCGTGTTGGATGGGGTTGTAGGCGGTGTGGTCTTGCCAGCAGCGCCAGATCACGCGGATCCAGGCGCGGGCGAGGA
>DASXJJ010000095.1:0-36614 GCA_036497465.1 Pseudonocardia sp.
GCGAGAAGACCGCGGCGGCCACCGGCGGCCTCGGCCAGGTGCGCCGCGACCCGATGGCGATGCTGCCGTTCCTGGGCTACAACGCCGGTGACTACTTCCAGCACTGGGTCAACGTCGGCAAGGGTGCGGACGCGGGCAAGCTGCCGAAGATCTTCTACGTGAACTGGTTCCGCCGCGGCGACGACGGCCGGTTCCTGTGGCCGGGCTTCGGCGAGAACTCCCGCGTGCTCAAGTGGGCCATCGAGCGCATCGAGGGCACGGCCTCCGCCGTGGAGACGCCGATCGGCTACGTGCCCACCGCCGACCAGATGGACCTCGAGGGCGTCGACGCGCCGCTCGCCGACGTGGAGGCCTCCCTTGAGGTCGACGTCGAGGAGTGGAAGGAGGAGCTGCCGCTGATCGAGGAGTGGTTCGAGAAGATCGGCCCGAAGCTGCCCAGCTCGATGCGGGACGAGCTGGACGCGCTGCGCCAGCGCCTCGGCGGCTGACCCCGCCGGCCCCCGACCGGGGCCTTGCTGAACACCCTCCGGCACCGGCCGACCGCACCGCGCGGTCGGCCGGTGCCGTGCCGCGCGCGGGGGCCACGCGAAGATCAGGCTTTACCGCTTTGTGATCGCCCGATCGGGGTGCGAGGAGGCACACTGGCCCGTCGGTAGCTCCATCGCCGGGGTCGTCAAGGAGAAGTCGATGTCCGCACCGCCCTCGCCCAGCGGGCTGCGCGTGAGCGCGTGGAACCTGCTCCTGCTGGTGCCGTTCCTGATGCTGGTGGTGCCCTGGTTCAACTCGATGGAACCCCGGCTGTTCGGGATGCCGTTCTTCTACTGGGCGCAGTTCGCGTTCGTGCCGGTCGGGGTGATCTGTGTGGCCGTCGTGTACCGGATGACCCGCGACGAGCCGCACAGCTCGGCGCCCGACCTGCTGCCCGAGGTGGACGAGCTGGACGAGGGGACTGCCCGATGATCCAGTGGGTGGAGCTGTCCATCTTCGTGGTGCTGTTCGTGGTGGTGACCGTGCTGGGCTTCCTGGCGTCGCGGTGGCGCCGCGGCGCGACGCTCGACCACCTCGACGAGTGGGGGCTGGGCGGGCGCAAGTTCGGCGCCTGGATCACCTGGTTCCTGATCGGCGGCGACATCTACACCGCCTACACCTTCGTCGCGGTGCCCGCGCTGCTGTTCGGCGCCGGCGCGCTGGGCTTCTACGCGCTGCCCTACACCGTGGTGCTCTACCCGCTGGTGTTCCTGCCCGTGCTGCGGCTGTGGTCGGTGTCCCGGGTGCACGGTTACGTCACCCCGGCCGACTTCGTGCAGGGCCGCTACGGCTGCTCGCTGCTGTCCACGCTGGTCGCGGTGACCGGCATCGTGGCCACCATGCCCTACATCGCGCTGCAGCTGGCGGGGCTGGAGGCCGTGCTGCGCACCATGGGGCTCAACGGGGTCGGGCTGGCCGGTCACCTGCCGCTGTTCGTCGCGTTCGTGATCCTGGCGGTGTACACCTACCAGTCCGGGCTGCGTGCCCCGGCGTTGATCGCGTTCGTCAAGGACATCCTGATCTACCTGGTCATCCTGGTCGCGGTGGTCTACCTGCCGACCAAGCTGGGCGGCTGGGCGACGATCTTCGACGCCGGGGCGGCCAAGCTGGCCCAGCCCAGCCCGACCACCGGCAAGCCCGCCGGCTCGGTCCTGCTGACCAGCACGAACCAGCTGCAGTACGTCACGCTGGCGCTGGGCTCGGCGCTGGCGCTGTTCCTCTACCCGCACTCGGTCACCGGGGTGCTCGCCTCGCGCGGGCGGGACGTGCTGAAGAAGAACATGGTGGCGCTGCCGGCCTACTCGCTGCTGCTCGGGCTGCTGGCGCTGCTCGGCTACGTGGCCATCGCGTCCGGCGCCAAGCCGATCACCAACAACGCCACCGGCCGGCCGGACACCAACACGATCATTCCGGTGCTGTTCGACCAGCAGTTCTCCTCCTGGTTCGCCGGCATCGCGTTCGCCGCGATCGGGATCGGCGCGCTGGTCCCGGCCGCGATCATGTCCATCGCGGCGGCCAACCTGTGGACCCGCAACATCTACAAGACTTACCTGCGCAAGGATGCCACCCCAGCCCAGGAGGCGAAGCAGGCCAAGCTCGCCTCCCTGGTGGTCAAGCTGGGCGCGGTGCTGTTCATCGTGGCCGTCGACCCGCAGTTCTCCATCGACCTGCAGCTGATCGGCGGCGTGATCATCCTGCAGACGCTGCCGACCGTGGCCATCGCCCTGTACACCCGGTGGCTGCACCGGTGGGGGCTCGTCGCCGGCTGGGTGGCCGGCATGGGCTACGGGATGTACCTGCTCTACCTGATCCCGAACCCGGCGGCCAAGAAGCTGCACTTCGGCGGATCCGCGCTGACCCTGGACAAGCTCGACGTGTTCGGTTGGCACCCGTTCGCGGGCTCGCAGACGCAGATCTACGTGGGCTTCGTGGCGCTGGTGGTGAACCTGGTGGTCACTGTGGTGGTGACAGCTGTGTTGCGTGCCACGTCGGTGTCGAACGGCCACGACGAGACGGCCGGCTCGGACTATCACGCGGACGAGGACAGCGATCGGGTGAAGCCGGTCGCGGAGGGGGCTCTGAGCAGCGGCTGAGCAGCGTCCCGTGATCACCCGGAAAGTTTTGCGCTGAATGGTGGAACAGTTTCGCCGCCAGACCGATACATGATGTGACCGGAGTAGCGGGCCTATTGTGGCCAGCTGGAGGTGACGACTGTGTTGGATCTGGGAGCGTCGGTGCCGCCCGACCTCGCGGGCGACCCAACCAAGGATCTCGTCGCGGATCTGTCGGAGCGGGTTGCCGAGGACGGCGCGCCCGCCCACGCCGTGAAGGAGATCCGCCGCCGTAGCGCGGCTGGTGAGATCCCTGTGGGCCTGCACCGCCTGGCCGAGGTGCTCGGTGAGCCGGAGCCGGAGCGCGCCGCGCGCCGGGGCGCCCAGCGGCCCGAGCAGGTGGTGGAGGTCGTCCGGCGCTACCCGTGCGCGGTGCTCGACGCCGCCGACGCGTCCGTGGTGGCGGAGAACCTGGCCGCGGTGCTCGCCGACGGGAGGCGGCTGGTGGTCACCGCCGGCCGGCCCGACCTGCTCGCCGCCGTGCGTGACGCGCTGCCCGGGCCCATGCGCGGGCTGTGCGTGAACGGCCCGCTGCCGCTGTCCGACTCCGAGCTGCGCGAGCTGCGCACCCTGCTGGTCACCCAGACCCCGAGCCGCCGCGCCCGGCTCGACGAGGCGCTCCCCGCCCCCGAACTGGTCCCCACCCCCGCCCGGGTGGCGGAGCTCTGCCGTGCCGCCGGCGGGAAGGGCTACCCCGCGCGGGACGGCGCCGACCTGATCCCCGAGCTGCTCGGCCAGCTCCGGCCGGCCCGGCTCGCCGGCCTGCTGGAGACGGCGCGCCGCTGCCGCGACGCGCTGCGCGGCCTCGACAACGACGGCACGTCCTCGTGGGCGCGGCCGCTGCTGGAGCGGGTGCTGTTCGGTTCAGACCGCACGGCGTTCGACGGGCTGCTGCGCAAGACCGCCGACCTGGTGCTGGCCGCCGACTCGCTACGCGACGTGGGCGACCAGATGGCCGTCGTCGGCGAGCTTCCCGACGGTGCCGTGGACCAGCTGCGGACGTACGTCGACTATCTCGAGCACGGCGGACGCGCCCGGCACTACTTCCGGTCCGCACAGCAGCGGGCCGTCGCGCCGGTGCTGCGCCAGCTGCGGCTCGACGGTGCCCCGCTGCGCGACCCGAAGGTGCTGCGGCAGGCCCTGCACTTCCTCGAGCTGATCAGCTACATGGAGGACGTCACCGCGCGCTGCCGGGCGCTGCGGGTCCCCGAGCCGAAGAACGTCCCGGTCGCCGCCGCGCTGAATCGGCAGCTCGGTCTGATCGAGGAGGCCGCGCGGGCGTCCGAGATGCTGCGCCACGAGGTGCTGTTCATCCACCCGGACAGCCCGGTGACCGTGCCCGACATGGTCACCACGGAGTCGGTGGCCCGCGCGATCGTCGAGTCCGGTGGCTCCACCGCGATGACCGCGGCGAAGAACGAGCTCGTGGCGGTCGCCGACGCGCTGGCCGGGTCGGCAGCGGCCGGGGGCGCGGTGCCCGAGGTCGAGGAGGTCGTCGCCGCCCTGCGCGCGATGGACCTGCCCGAGTACGAGGACGCCCTGGCCCGGCTGGCCGCCGCCCGCCGGGAGCAGGCCGACCAGGTCCGCCTGGTGAGGCTGCTCGGACGGCTGCGCGAGGCCGCCCCGGAGCTGGCGCGCAGCTGGGCGGACGGCAGCCGCCGGTTCACCCAGGGCACCGCCCGCTTCGTCCAGCTCGACGACCTGCTCGACGACCTGCCCGCCGCCGACACCGCCGACCTGGTGGTGCTGCTCGACGCGCAGGCACTGGGCCGGGAGCACCTGCTGGTCTCGGCCGCCGCGCCGCGGTTGCTCGCGGTGGCCACCCCGTTCGGACCCGCGCCCGCGCACCGGCTGGCCGTGCCCGCCGGAGAGACGGTGCTGGCCGCGCTGCGCGGCGTCGAGGTGCCGTCGGTGATGGTGCGTGACGCCGCCCCGGCCGTGCCCACTCAGCACGGGCAGCACGGGCAGCCGAGGGTTCCCGATGGCGCCCCACTTCCGCCGGCCGCGGTCGCTCCGGCGCCGCGCACCGCCCCCGAGCACCGGATGAGCCCGTCGCCGGTTGCCCCTCCGCAGCCGCGGCCCGACTGGCGGACCGCGCCGGCCGCCTACGCTCCGCCGCCCCCGACCGCTCGGCCGGAGACGCCGGCGGCGTACCTGCCACCGGCCCGGACGGAGGACCCCGCCGCGTACCTGCCCCCGGCCCGACCGGAGCGGCCCTCGGCGTACGTGCCGCCGGAGCAGCCGATGCGGCGCCCCGAGGCGTACCAGCCGCCGGCCCGCCGCGCGGCGGAGCCGGAGCGGCCCGAGGCGTACCAGCCGCGCGAGGAGCCGGTGCGTCCCGAGGTCCACCAGCCGCCGGCCCGCCCGGCCCAGCCGGAGCACGAGGCGCACCAGCTCGTCGAACCGGAGGAGTACGGCCTACCGGAGGAGTCCGCCGAGCTGTCGCCGGGGCGGGTCGACGAGCCCGCCGGGTCCGGCGAGCGGCCGGAGGCCGCCAGGGTGGCCGACCCCGCGGTGGCGTACCGGCTGCCGGACGAGCCCGGGGCGCACGCCGCGCCGGAGTCCATCGGGTCCGGGGGCGCGTCGTCGGACGAGCCGTCGGCGTTCGAGGTGTCCGACGACCTCGCGGAGCCGGAGCGGTCGGAGGCGCCGGCCGAGTCCGGGGCGTTCGACGTCACGGGCGAGTGTGCGGAGCCGGAGCGGTACGAGGACGGGCTCGTGGAGCCGGAGCGGTTCGAGGTCTCGGAGGAACCGGCCGAGCCGGAGACGGTCGAGGCGCCGGACGGGCGTGCGGAGCCGGAGCGGTACGAGGTCTCGGAGGATGTGGCCGAGCCCGAGACGTTCGGGGAGTCGGACGAGCTCGCGGAGTCCGGCCGGCACGGGGCGGCGGCGGAGTCCGTCGAGCTCGCCGGCCACGGCGGGCCGGACGCTCCGGCCGAGCCGCGGACGTACGCCGAACCCGACGCGGCCACCCGGCCCGGAGCAGGGGGACAGCGCGGCGAGGAGCCGGTGCGGGATGTCCAGGAGCCGGCCGCGTTCGACGACCGCCCACGGCCCCAGGTTCCTGCGCAGCGGGCCGAGGAGCCCGACCTCGAGTCGACCACCCCGGTGCGGGCCGTGGCACCGAACCCGACGGCGGCCGAGCCCGACACGGCGGGCGACCACGCCCCCGCGGGCGCGGCGGCCGGCAACGCGACCGAGGGCGGAACATCCGACCCGGCGGCCGGAGCGGCCGCCCGGGCCGACCGGGACGAGGCGCGCCAGCCCCGGCCCGTGGCGGTGCCCAGCCAGCGCACCGCGCCGCCCCGAGAGGTCGTGCTGCCCGGCAAGAACTCCGGCGACGGCGACGACGAGATGGAGGAGGTCTACGAGATCCTGCCCCTGGGCATCGTCCGGGTCACCAAGGTGGCCAAGGCGAAGGCGAGCGCCGCGCCGAGGACCGACGAGGAGCAGGACCGGGCCGGCTGACCGACGGCATCAGCCCCGGAACACGTCAGCCCCAGAACACCGAGTGCGGATCCCGGGCCACCTCGGCGAGCAGCGGTTCGGGCATGGTGGAGGGGGCATGGTCGTACCGGGTCCAACCGCCGTCGGTGGGCCGGTAGAGCCGCCACAACCCCTTCTCCGGTTCGTTGTGCCGCAGCTGGGCGATCCGCGCGATCGACCACGCGGAGTTCAGCTCCGGGTACGCGGGTGGGCGGCGTTCGGTGATGGTCACCTGCTCACCATGGATCTTGTAAGCCACCTGCAGCCGGGACCGGACATGGGCGGGCACCCGGTCGGCGCACCACCGGCTGAGCAGCGCCAGATACTCCTTCGGAACGGGCACGCTACTGATCGTGCCTAAAACGTTGCCAATCCGCGATCGACCATCCCGCTGACTGGGAGCGCACGGGGTGATTGCCCCGGTCCGGGGCTACGTTCGGGCACATGAGTGCGCCAGAGACCGACCGCCCGGTGAGCCGGTTCGGGGTAGTGGAGCCGGCCGATCTGCCCGACGATCTGCGGGAACGGATCGAGGCCATCGCGGAGAAGTCGGGCTTCGTGCCCAACGTGTTCCGCGCACTGGCCCGACGGCCGGCCGAGCTCCGCGCGTTCCTGGACTACCACGACGCACTGATGACCCCGGCCCAGGACGGTTCGCCGACGCTGTCCGCCGCCGAGCGGGAGCTCGTGGTGGTGGCCACCTCGGGCGCCAACCACTGCACGTACTGCATCGTCGCGCACGGCGCGATCCTGCGGGTGCGCAGCAAGGACCCGGAGCTGGCCGATCAGGTGGCGGGCAACCCGTACGGCGTCGCGCTGGACCGTCGCGGCCGTGGGATCGTGGATCTCGCACTGCAGATCGCCACCGACTCGGCCAGCCTGCGCGACGAGGACATCGACGCCGCCCGGGAGGCCGGGCTCACCGAGGACGAGATCTGGGACGTCGGCGCGATCACAGCGCTGTTCGCCATGTCGAACCGGCTCGCGCACCTCACCGCGCTGCGCCCCAACCCGGAGTTCTTCCTGATGGGCCGCCTGCCCCGCTGAGCGACCTGACCGCCCGACCGAGCTGACCGCCCGACCGCCGACGCCCGTCCCCCCAGTCGCCCCCGCCGCACAGACCTGCCACGGCTCACACAGACCCTGCAGGGCCTGTGCCGCCCACGGCCGGTCTGTGCCGGTCGCGGCTGAGGTGCGCGGCCGCGGTTTGGTGTGTGCCGGCCGCCGGTGAGGTGCGCGGCCGCGGGTCAGAGCACCTTGGACAGGAAGGTCTGGGTGCGCTGGTGCGCCGGGTTGGTGATCACGTCGCGGGGCTTGCCGGTCTCCACGACGACACCCTCGTCCATGAACACCAGTGAGTCGCCGACCTCCCTGGCGAACCCCATCTCGTGCGTCACCACCACCATCGTCATGCCCTCCTCGGCCAGCTGGCGCATCACCGCCAGCACGTCGCCGACCAGTTCCGGGTCGAGCGCCGAGGTGGGCTCGTCGAACAGCATCAGCTTGGGCCGCATGGCCAGCGCCCTGGCGATCGCCACCCGCTGCTGCTGACCGCCGGACAGCGCCGACGGGTAGCTGTCCAGCTTGTCGCCGAGCCCGACCCGGGTGAGCAGCTCGGTGGCCTGCTGCCGGGCGTCGGCGCGCGAGTCGCCGCGCACCGCCATCGGAGCCTCCATCACGTTCTCCGCCGCGGTCCGGTGCGGGAACAGGTTGAACCGCTGGAACACCATGCCGATGTCGCGCCGCCGCCGGGCCACCTCCGACTCGCGCAGCTCATGCAGCTTCCCGCCGTGCTCCCGGTACCCGACCAGCTCGCCGTCCACGTACAGCCGCCCCGCGCTCACCTTGTCGAGGTGGTTGATGCAGCGCAGGAACGTCGACTTGCCCGAGCCGGACGGGCCGATGATGCACATGACCTCGCGCGGCTGGACCTTCAGGTCGATCCCGCGCAGCACCTGGTGGCTGCCGAAGCTCTTGCACACGCCCTCGGCGCGCACCATCGGCCGGTCGTCGGTCATCGTCCGTCTCCCGTCCGGGTGCGCCACAGCCGCCCACCGAAGCCACCGAAGCCACCGCGACCCGTGTCGTCACCGGGCCGGGTGGTGCCCCGCCCGTAGTGCCGCTCCAGGTACATCTGCCCGACGGACAGCACCGAGGTCAGCACCAGGTACCAGAGCGCGGCCACGATCAGCAGCGGCGCGGGCTGGTAGTTCTTGGAGAAGATCGACTGCACCGCGGTCTGCAGCTCGAAGTAGCCGATCACCACGACCAGTGACGTCGTCTTCAGCATCGAGATCGTCTCGTTCCCGGTCGGCGGGATGATCACGCGCATGGCCTGCGGCAGCACGATCCGGCGCAGCGTCTGCGACCGGGACATGCCCAGCGCGCCGGCGGCCTCGGCCTGCCCGGTGTCGACCGAGTTGATCCCGCTGCGGACGATCTCGGCCATGTACGCCGCCTCGTTGAGCCCGAGCCCGAGCAGGCAGGCGGCGAACGGGGTGATCAGCGTGTTCGTGGTGAAGGTGACGAACTCCGGCCCGAACGGGATGCCCAGCCCGAGCGTGGGGAACAGCAGCCCGAGGTTGAACCAGAACACCAGCTGAGTGATCACCGGCGTGCCCCGGAAGAACCAGATGTAGCCGGCCGCGACGTAGCTCAGGATCGGGTTCGCGGACAGCCGCATCACCGCGAGGACCAGCCCGCCGACGATGCCGGTGGCCATGGCCAGCGCGGTGAGGATCAGCGTGTTGCGCAGCCCCTGCAGCACCGGCGCGGAGAACAGGTACTGCCCGACCAGCGGCCAGTTGAACCGGGGGTTGGTGAGCAGCGCCTTGACCAGCATGGCGGCCAGCACCAGCAGCACCAGCGAGGCCACCCACCGGCCGGGGTGCCGGACCGGTACCGCTGTGATCGACTCCGCCCGGTCGGCGCCCTGGTCGACGGCGGTGCTCACTGCCCGGTGTCCGGGTTGAGCTGCGCGGTGGCCAGGGCACCCTCGCCGTTGTGCCACTTGTCCAGGATCTTCCGGTAGGTGCCGTCGGCGATCAGCGCCTGCACCGCGCCCTGGACGGCCTTGGCGAAGTCGCCCTTGTTCTTGGCGATCGCGATGCCGTACGGGGCTGCCTCGTACTGGCTGCCCAGTGCCTCGATCTGCCCGTTGGTCTGGGTGATCGCGTAGTTGACCACGGGGGCGTCGGCCAGCATGGCCACCACCCGCTTGGAGGCCAGCGCCAGCGTCACGTCGGTCTGGGCCTGCAGCGCGGTGACCTCGATCGGCGGCTTGCCCGCCGCCTGGCATTTCGCTGTGCGCGCCTTCACGTCGTCGACCTGCACGGTGTCCAGCTGCACGCCGACGGTCCTGCCGCACAGGTCGTCCAGGGTGAGGTGCTCCGGGTTGCCGGTGGCCACCGCCGCCTTGGTGCCGGCGTTGAAGTAGCTGACCATGTCGACGGACTTCACCCGCTCGGCGTTGATGGTGAACGAGGACATGCCCATCTCGTACCGGCTGGAGCCGATGCCCAGCAGGATCGCGCCGAACGCGGAGTTCTGGAACTCGGCGGTCAACCCGAGCTTCTGGGCCACCGCCCTGCCCAGGTCGACGTCCATCCCGATGATCGTCTGCCCGTCGGTGTCGGTGAACTCGTTGGGCGGGTAGGACGCGTCCGAGCCGACCACGATCTTCCCGTCGGCGGCCACGTCGGGCGGCACCATCGCGGCCAGCGCGGGGTCCTTGGCCACGGGCGGGACGGCCGCGGCGGAGTCGCCGCCCTGGGCGGGCGCGCCGCTGCCCCCGGCGCCGCAGCCGGCGAGCAGGAGGGCCGAGACCAGCGGCAGGGCCGCGGCGAGTGGGTACCGGAGTCGACGTGCTCTGCGGACCATGGCCATATCCCCAATCTGGCGGCACGAGATCACCGCATCGTGTCAAATGAACGACCTTGACGTAAGCGCTGATCAGGCGGGGTACGGCGGTCCGCGGCGAGCGCCAGACGGTGCGGACTCGCGCAACTACGTAACTGCGGATCTGCGCAACTGCGATCCGGAGGTCGGCGGCGACGGAACCCGAGGGGTGGTCCGATACGTTGAGGGGTGCACGGGAGCCCCACACCGCAGCAGGAAAGGACGAGGCCCATGTCGCTGATCCGTAGGCTCGCCGCGGTCGGAGCCGCCGCCGAGGCCGCACGCCGCTACGCCCGAAGCAACCCGGACAAGGCCCGGCAGTTCGCCGACAAGGCCGCCCGGTTCGCCGACGACAAGACCAAGGGCAAGTACAGCGGGCAGATCCACCAGGCAAAGCGCAAGATCGCCGACCTGGGTGGGTTCGCCGATCCGGCCGCGCCGGTGCCGCCGCCGACCGTGGTCACCCAG
Organism: Pseudonocardia sp.; assembly: GCA_036497465.1. Lineage (GTDB taxonomy): Bacteria > Actinomycetota > Actinomycetes > Mycobacteriales > Pseudonocardiaceae > Pseudonocardia. The sequence goes on from DASXJJ010000095.1 coordinate 10,491, forward strand.
GTTCCGCCGAGCCAGAACACCCCGCCGGCCGCGCCGCAGGTCCCGCCCACCCCGTACAAGCGGAGCTGAGCAAGGTCTCGTGACGCGGCGGCCGCGCGTGCCACGATGGTGGTAGCGAGCCCGTCAGCACGATCGGCGGGCGGTCGGAGTCCCGGACCGGGAGTCCGGCCGGTTCGCTGCCGACGCGTCACCGGGTCGCCACAAGCGGCCCGGGACCTGAGCTGAGGAGCCGCCCATGCCGTCATGGCCGGGTTTCGTCGAGCCGGACCCCACCCCGCAGCAGGTCATCGCGGGTCTGCACGCCACCCAGGAGGGCGGCGCGGACCTGGTGCAGGCGCTCACCCCGGAGGGCGAGCGGCTGCACGAGCCGTGGCTGGACCGGTACCTGTCCGACATCGACGTGCCGGCGCTGCGCCGGCTGTACCGGGACATGGTGCTGGTCCGCCGGTTCGACCGGGAGGCCAACGCGCTGCAGCGGCAGGGCCAGCTCGGTATCTGGGTGCCGCTGCTCGGCCAGGAGGCCGCGCAGGTCGGCGCCGGCCGCGCGATGACGCCGAGGGACATGGCGTTCCCCAGCTACCGCGAGCACGGGGTGGCCTGGTGCCGGGGCATCGACCCCACCGAGCTGCTCGGCATCTTCCGGGGCACCGACCACGGCAGCTGGGACCCGGCGAGCACCGGCTTCCACCTGTACACGATCGTCATCGGCAACCAGTGCCTCAACGCCACCGGCTACGCCATGGGCCAGAAGTTCGACGGCAAGGTCGGCGACTCCGAGTCCGGCGAGGCCACCGTCTGCTTCTTCGGTGACGGCGCCACCTCGCAGGGCGACGTGCACGAGGGCTTCGTGTGGGCCTCGGTGTACGACGCGCCGGTGGTGTTCTTCTGCCAGAACAACCAGTGGGCGATCTCCGAGCCGCTCGAGCGGCAGACCAGGGTGCCGCTGTACCAGCGCGCGCGGGGCTACGGCTTCCACGGCGTGCGGGTGGACGGCAACGACGTGCTCGCCACCCTCGCGGTCACCCGGTGGGCGCTGGAGGAGTGCCGCACCGGCAACGGTCCGGTGCTGATCGAGGCGTTCACCTACCGGATGGATGCGCACACCACCTCGGACGACCCGTCCCGCTACCGGCTGGCCGACGAGCTGGAGCTGTGGAAGCTCAAGGACCCCATCGAGCGGGTCCGGGTGAACCTGGTCCGCGAGCACCGGGAGGGCCCCGAGTTCTTCGACGGGATCGCCGCCGAGTCCGACGAGCTCGCCGCCCGGCTGCGCGCCCACTGCCTGGCCATGCCGCCGCCGGGGCCGGAGCGGATGTTCTCCGAGGTCTACGCCGAGGCCTCGCCGCCGCTGGAGGCGCAGCGAGCGGAGTTCCTGGCGTACCACGCCTCGTTCGAGGAGTCGGCGCGATGACCTCGGTGACCATGGCGAAGGCGCTGAACAGCGGGCTCCGCGCGGCGATGGAGCGCGACCCGAAGGTCCTGGTGATGGGCGAGGACGTCGGCAAGCTAGGCGGCGTCTTCCGGATCACCGACGGGCTGCAGAAGGACTTCGGCGAGCAGCGCGTGCTGGACACCCCGCTGGCCGAGTCGGGGATCATCGGCACCGCGGTCGGGCTGGCCATCCGCGGCTACCGCCCGGTGTGCGAGATCCAGTTCGACGGGTTCGTGTTCCCCGGCTACGACCAGATCGTCTCCCAGCTGGCCAAGCTGCGGTTCCGCTCCCAGGGCAGGGTGCCGATGCCGGTGGTCGTGCGCATCCCGTTCGGCGGCGGGATCGGCGCGGTGGAGCACCACAGCGAGTCCCCGGAGGCGCTGTTCGCGCACGTCGCGGGACTGAAGGTGGTGGCCTGCGGCAACCCGGTCGATGCCTACTGGATGGTCCAGCAGGCCATCGAGTGCGACGATCCGGTGATCTTCTTCGAGCCCAAGCGGCGGTACTGGGAGAAGGCCGAGCTCGACGTCTCGGCGACGGCGGACGTCCCGCCGCTGTTCTCCTCGCGGGTGCTGCGGCCCGGCTCCGACCTGACCCTGGCCGGCTACGGGCCGATGGCGCGCACCTGCCTGGACGCCGCCGTCGCCGCCGAGGCCGACGGGCACTCGCTCGAGGTGATCGACCTGCGCACGCTGTCGCCGCTCGACCTCGGACCGGTGTACGGCTCGGTCCGCCGCACCGGGCGGCTGGTCGTGGTGTCCGAGGCGCCGTGCGAGGTGTCGGTGGCGGCCGAGGTCGCCGCGAAGGTGCAGCAGGACTGCTTCTACTCGCTGGAGGCCCCGGTGCTGCGGGTGACCGGGTTCGACACCCCGTACCCACCGTCCAAGTGCGAGGACGACTACCTGCCCGACCTCGACCGGGTGCTGGACGCGGTCGACCGCTCGCTGGGCTGGTGACGGCCGTGCGGCAGATCTTCAACCTGCCCGATGTCGGCGAGGGGCTGACCGAGGCGGAGATCATTTCCTGGCATGTCGCGGTGGGCGACACGGTGCTCGTCAACCAGGTCGTGGTGGAGATCGAGACGGCCAAGGCGGCGGTCGAGCTGCCCTCGCCGTACGCCGGCACGGTGGTCGAGCTGATGGCCGAGCCCGGGCACACCATCGCGGTGGGCACGCCGATCATCGCCATCGGCGACGGGGCGGACGGCGCGCCCGGTGCCCCCGCCGTGCCGGGACCGGCCGGCCCGGCGGCCGCGACCGACCGGGCGGCGCCCGCCGTTCCCGGTGGCGGTGCGGCGCCGTCCGGAGCGGTGCCGGTGGGGGCCGGCGCGCCGGCCGCCGAGCCCGTCGGGGCGAAGATCGGCGAGGCGGGTGCGGACGGCCGGATCGCCACGCTGGTCGGCTACGGGCCCAGGCAGGGCTCGGTCACCCGCCGTCCTCGCAAGACCCCGCCGTCCGGGCCGGCACGCGGCTCCGATGGGGCCGGAGTGGCCGAGCCGCCCCGATCCACGCCGGAGAGCGCTAGGACCGCCGCGGGTGGCGCGACCGCCGCGACCGGCCGGGCCGGGGCGGCGGAGCGGCCGGCCACCGTGCCGCTGGCCAAGCCGCCGGTCCGCCGGCTGGCCAAGGAGCTGGGCGTCGACCTGCGCGACCTGGTCGGCAGCGGCCCGAGCGGAGTGATCACCCGCGACGACGTGCACGGGGCACCGGCCCCGGGAGTCCCGGCCGGCAGCGCGGCCGGCGCGACCGCCGCGGACCGGGCCGGCGGCTCGCCCCTCGGCGGCGCGGCCGGCGGGGCGGCGGGCGCGACCGCCGCGTCGGGTGGCGTGCGGCGGGAGCCGATCCGGGGCGTCCGCAGGGCCACGGCGGCGGCCATGGTGAGCAGCGCGTTCACCGCCCCGCACGTCACGGAGTTCCTCACCGTGGACGTGACCCCGATGATGGAGCTGCGCGAGCGGCTGCGGGCCACGCCGGCGTTCCGGGAGGTCAAGCTCTCACCGCTGACGTTCGCCGCCAAGGCGGTGTGCCTGGCCGCCCGGCGCACCCCGGAGGTCAACTCCAGCTGGGACGACGCCGCGCAGGAGATCGTCTACTACGACCGGGTGCAGCTGGGCATCGCGGCGGCCACCCCGCGCGGCCTGGTGGTGCCGAAGATCCGCGACGCCGACCGGCTGTCGTTGCGCGAGCTGGCCGAGACCCTCGCCGAGCTGACCGTCACCGCGCGGGCCGGGCGGACGACGCCCGCCGACATGCTGGGCGGCACGTTCACCATCACCAACGTCGGGGTGTTCGGGGTCGACACCGGCACGCCGATCCTGAACCCGGGGGAGGCGGCGATACTGGCGCTGGGCTCGGTCAAGCAGGCGCCGTGGGTGGTGGCCGGGCAGCTGGCGGTGCGCACGGTCTGCCAGCTCGCGCTGTCGTTCGACCACCGGCTGGTCGACGGCGAGCAGGGCTCTCGGTTCCTGGCCGACGTCGGTGCGCTGCTCGCCGACCCGGGGCTGGCGTTCGCCTACTGACCGTCCGCCGCGGACGTCGCCGTCAGCCCGGCACGTCCGCCCCGAGCAGGCCCAGCAGCGCGGCCAGCCGCCGCTCCCCGTGGCCGGGGCGCAGCCGGTGGCCGGCGTCCAGGGTGGCCAGCCCGTGCAGAGCGGCCCACGCCAGCTCGGTCCGGGTCTCCGGGTCGTGCGCGCCGGTGACCCCGACCAGCGCGTCCCGGATCGCCGCGAAGGCCGCCCGCAGCGGCTCGGGGGACGACTCGTCGGCGAAGGTCAGCCCGGTGTCCATGCTGAACATGGCCCGGTAGGTGGCCGGATGCTCGCCGGCGAAGCGCAGGTAGGCCGCGGCGACGGCGGCCAGCGCCGCGTCCGGGCGGGGTGCGGCGGCGAGCGCGGCGCGCAGTGCCCCGGCGAGCTCGCCGAACCCGACCAGCGCCACCCCGTCGACGATCGCGGTCCGGCCGGTGAAGTGGCTGTAGAGCACCGGCTGGCTGTACTCGATCGCCTCGGACAGCCGGCGGGTGGTGACCGCGTCCCAGCCGTCGGCCTCGGCGATGCCCCGTGCGGTCTCCAGGATCAGCCGGTGCCGCTCCGCCCGCTCCCGGTCCTTCCGTCGCTGTGCGGTCACGAGGTCACCCTAGCGCCGCTAGGCAGCGCGCCCCGGTAGGCCTACTCTTGCTACTGGAGCTAGCAATGCTAGATTATGGAGGTCGGAGATGCGGAAGTTCGGATACGCGGTGGTCGGGGCGGGCAGCCTGGGCATCATCTGGATCGGGGCCAACTACCTGCTGCGCCCCGGGGGCATGGTCCCGTCCTTCGGGGTGCCCGACCCGCCGCCGGCGGACGACCCGTTCCTGCTGGTCAAGGGCGTGCGCGACGTCGGGTCCGGGCTCATCCTGCTGGCGCTGGCCGGTACGCTGCGCGGCCGGTCCCGGGATCGCGCGGTCGCGGCGGCGATGCTGGCCGCGAGCGTCATCCCGATCGGCGACGCGACGATCGTGCTGAGCCGGGGTGGGCCTGCGGCGACGGCCCTCGGGGTGCACGGGGCCACCGCGCTGGCGATGATCCTGGGCTCGGCGGCGCTGCTGCGGGGCGACCGGTCCTCGGTCCGGCCCGGCCCGGGGCACGCCGGCTCCGCCGTCGCACCGGCCGCGGCCACCGGGTGACCCGCCGGCCGGGCGGTCCCACACGGTCCCCGCCGGCGGTTCGGTCCGCTCAGACCGCCGGGTGGCGGCCCAGGTGCGGCAGCAACACGGCCGCGGTCTCGGCCGGAGCCAGGTCGGGGATCCAGTGGCTCACCCCCGGCAGCGTCTCGAACTGGTACGGGCCGCTCACGAACCGGGCGCAGGCCTCCGCGCTGCGCCGGTCGACGAACCGGTCGGCGTCGCTCCAGACGAACAGCGTGGGCACGGTGACCGGGTCGCCGGCCCGGCGAGGATCGAGGAACGGCATCGCGCGGTACCAGTTCAGCGCGGCGGTCAGCGCGCCCGGGGCGGCGAAGGCCTCGGCGTCGCGGTGCGCGTGCCCGGCGGCCTGGCCGGAGGCGACGAGAATCCGGACGAACTGGCGGCGCACCACCCGCTCGGGCAGCAGCGGCAGCTGGAAGAACAGCATGTACCAGGACCGCAGGCCCTGGCGGGTGGTGGCCATCGAGCGCAGGAACGCCCCGACGTGCGGCACCGACAGCGCCGTCAGGCTGGCCACCTTCTCCGGGTGCGCGGCCGCCAGCGCCCAGGCCACGGCGGCGCCCCAGTCGTGCCCGACGACGTGCATGCGCCCGCTGCCGGTGCTGAAGTGGCCGATCGCGGCGGCCGCGTCCGCCACCAGCTCGGTGATCCGGTAGGCCCGCCGTCCCGTCGGGCGCGCGCCGGGGGAGTAGCCGCGCTGGTCGACCGCGAGCGTCCGGTAACCCGCCCCGGTGAGCAGCGGGACCAGCGCGTTCCAGCTGTCCGCGTGCTGCGGGAAGCCGTGCAGCAGCAGGACCGGCTCACCGTCTGCCGGCCCCGCCTCGGTGACGTTGAACGCCAGGCCGTCCCGGACGAACTGCGTTGTCGGTGCCATGTCGGCAGGTTGCCACACCGAGATCGGGAGCAGGAACGGCGACTCGCGCGTTGTACAGGTGGAGGAGGTCGTGATGCGCCTGTTCGTGGGGTACGCGCTCGTGGAGGTGGCCGCGCTGGCGGCGGTGGTCGCCTGGCTGGGGCTGGGCTGGACGCTGCTGCTGCTGTTGGCCGGTGCCCTGGTGGGCATGTGGCTGGTGCGGCGGGAGGGGATGCGTGCGGCGCTGGCGATGGCCGACGCGGCGCGTTCCGGCCGGGTCGCGCACGCCGAGCTGACCGACGGCGCGCTCATCGGGCTGGCCGGGATCCTGATCCTGGTGCCCGGTGTGGTGAGCGATGTGCTGGGTCTGCTGCTGGTGCTGCCGCCGACCCGGGCGCTGGTGCGGCGGCGGCTGGTGCGGCTGGCCGAGCGCCACGCGCCGGGGCTGGGCACCGCCCGGATCCGGTACGGCGGCCCGGTGGTCGAGGGCGCGGTGGTGGACGGCACCCCCGGGCCGCGCACGGACGGTCCGGTAGGGGACGCCCCGGTGGTGGAGGGCTCGGTGGTGGAGGGCACCTCCGGCCCGCGCACGGACGGTCCGGGCCGGCGTTCTGTGGCCAACTATCCGACTGTCTACCGGGAGAGCTAGACACGCCTAGAGGGAGCTAGCGGCCGGTGCAGGCCCCGACACATCCGGGGCCTGCACCGCGCCGCGAGCTACCGGTGCCTAGTAGTTGGCCCCGGTGCCGCCGTCGCCGCCGTCGCCGCCGACCGCGTTGCACTGCGACACGTCGCCGCCCTGGCCGACCAGCCCGAGCGAGACGCCGACCGGGGCCACGCAGTTGACGTTGGCGTCGCCGCCGTTGCCACCCGACCCGCCGCGGTTGTCGTGCTGGCCGTCGCTACCGCCGCCGTGGCCGTGGTGACCCTCGTAGTGGCTGTGGTGGCTCGGCGGGCCGTCGCAGCCGCACCCGTCGCCGCCCGCGAGCGCGGTGCCGGCGAACGCCACCGAACCCCCTGCCGCGATAAACATGATCGCCGCCGCGATGCTGGCCCGCCTGCCGAGCTTTGCTCTCATTGCTGTCTCCCCGAGTTGGCTGAAACCCCCCGGCCATGACCAGCCGGGACGCACCTGCCGTTGCTAGTCCCCGGAAGATCACCTCGTCTACGGAGATCACCCTACGTCCGATGCCGGGCCACCCCTTCGAGGCGTTCGGCGGTGTGCTCTGGGTGATTCTGCGGCTCTCTACGCTCAGCGCTAGAAACCGGTAGACGAGCGTAGCGAGGCCGATCGGCGGAGGATCGGGTTCGTGGATCTCTACGATGCGATGCGCACGACGCCGGCCACCCGTGCGTTCACCGACGAGCCGGTCGACGATGCGGTGCTCTACCGGATGCTGGACCACGCCCGCTTCGCCCCCAATGGCGGCAACCGGCAGGGTTGGCGGGTCGTCGTGCTGCGCGACCAGGCCATCCGGGTGCGGATCCGCGAGCTGTACCAGCTGGGATGGCGGGAGTACGTCGAGCACGTGCGCCGGGGGCTGGTGCCGTTCGCGCCGCGCGACCACGGCCGGTGGACCGGGCCCGCCATCGACCTCGCCGAGGCGCGCACCATCCCCGCGGACAACGAGTTCGGCGACAATCTGGAGCACGTGCCGGTGCTGCTGCTCATCGTCGCCGAGTTCGGGGCGCTGGCCTGCGTGGACAACGGGCTGGACCGGCAGAGCATCATCGGCGGCGGCTCGATCTACCCGTTCTGCCACAACATCCTGCTGGCCGCGCGCAACGAGGGCCTGGGTGGCGTGCTCACCTCGGTGGTGGCCCGGGAGGAACCGGAGGTGCGCGAGCTGGTGGGCATCCCGGACGGCTTCGGGGTGGCCGGGCTGATGGCGCTCGGGCACCCGCGCAAGGTGATCACCAAGCTGCGCCGGGACCCGGTCGAGGAGTTCACCCGGGTGGACCGGTTCGACGGCGAGACCTTCCACGCCTGATCCTCCGGTGCACGCCTAGGTGTTACTACCGGTAACATCGGGGCCGTCCGTGCCGGATCGACGATCGAGGTGAGCATGAACAACCCGCCGGTGGGCACGTTGCTGGCCACTGCTGCCCGCGAGACCCGCGACGACTTCGAGCAGGCCGCGCTGCGCCTGGTCGCCAGGGCCGGTGACCTGGCCGCGCATGCGTCCGGTGCGCTCGCCGGCCAGGTGGACGAGTGGGGCGGCCAGCTGTCCGGTCGGGTCGGCGAGGCGCTCACCCGGGCCGCCTCGCTGGCCGGCGACGGCCTGGTCGGGCTGGGCGAGCGGCTCAGCGGGGACCCGTCTCGCCCCGTATCGACGTCTCTACCCGAGCAGCTAGAGGGGCCTAGAGAGCGCGAGCGCTGGTCCGTACCGGTGCCGCCGGGCGACACGCCTAGCGCTCGATAGCCAAATCTAAGATCGGGACAAGACACCCGGATACAGTCCGATCGTGGACCCGGTGCGCAACCCGTTCGCCCCCGGAGCCGGCCAGCGGCCACCCGAGCTGGCCGGTCGGGATCGCGAGCTGGACGCCTTCGACGTGGTGCTCGAGCGGGTGGCCAGGGGCCGCCCGGAGCGCAGCCTGGTGCTCACCGGGCTGCGCGGCGTCGGCAAGACCGTGCTGCTCGGCGAGCTGCGGTCGATGGCGCTGCGGCACGGCTGGGGCGCGGGCAAGGTGGAGGCCCGGCCGGACGCGGCGCTGCGCCGCCCGCTGTCCGCCGCGCTGCACCGCGCGGTGCGGGACCTCGCCGTGCGGCACCGTGCCCCGGACCGGGTGGAGCACGTGCTCGGGGTGCTCAAGGCGTTCGCGCTGCGCGCCGCGCCGAGCGACGCCAAGCTCCGCGACCGCTGGCAGCCCGGCATCGACGTGCCGCCGGTGAGCGGCCGGGCCGACTCCGGCGACATGGAGATCGACCTGGTGGAGCTGTTCGCCGAGGTCGCCGAGCTGGCCGGCGACGTGGGCGCCGGGGTTGCCGTGCTCATCGACGAGATGCAGGACCTGGTCCTCGACGACGTGTCGGCGCTGTGCGCGGCGTGCCACGAGCTGTCCCAGTCCGGGGCGCCGCTCGTGGTGGTGGGCGCCGGGCTGCCGCACCTGCCGTCGGTGCTGTCCGCGTCCAAGTCCTACTCCGAGCGGCTGTTCCGCTACGTGCGCATCGACCGGCTGGAGCGCCAGGAGGCCGACCGCGCGCTCACCCTGCCCGCGAGCTGGGAGGACGCCAAGTTCGAGCCGGAGGCGCTGGACGCGCTGTTCGAGGCCTCCGGCGGCTACCCGTACTTCGTGCAGGCCTACGGCAAGGCCGCCTGGGACGCCGCCCCGACCAGCCCGATCACCGCCCAGGACGTCACGGTGGCGGCCCCGGAGGCGGAGGCGGAGCTGGCCGTCGGGTTCTTCGGGTCGCGCTACGAGCGGGCCACCCCCGGTGAGCGGGAGTACCTGCGTGCGATGGCCGAGCTGGCGGACGGCAAGGACGAGCCGGTGGGCACCGCCACGGTCGCCGAGCACCTGGCCCGCAAGCCGTCCTCGCTGTCGCCGGCCCGGGACAGCCTGCTGAAGAAGGGGCTGGTGTTCTCCGCGCAGCGCGGGCACATCGCGTTCACCGTGCCGCACTTCGGGCGTTACCTGCTCGCCCAGGACTGAGCACAACCGGCGTTCGAGCGGCTGCGTAGACCGAACGGGTGAAAGACGTCGCGGTCGCGTTGGGCTGTAACGGTGGTGGACGCCGAAACGACATCCAGGTAGCCCCGCGGCGCTGTCGGACCCCCGACCTGGCAGCCCCGCGGGGCGCCCTTCGGTCCGGGGTCGGCACCCGTTCCGGTGCTGTCCGGGGTGCGCAACCGCTGATCAGCGGCGGTCCGTAGCATTCACCCGATGCCGGAGCCGAAGCTCGAGATCCAGATGTTGCACGACCGCGTGATGGTGCGCGTCGTGTCCGGCGACGGCGAGCGGCGCAGCACGGCCGGGATCGTGATCCCGGCGACCGCCCAGGTGGCCAAGCGGCTGGTGTGGGGCGAGGTGTTCGGTGCGGGCAACCACGTCCGCCAGGTGAAGGTCGGCGACCGGGTGCTGTTCAGCCCGGAGGACCAGTACGAGGTCGAGGTGCAGGGCCAGGCGTACCTGGTGATGCGGGAACGCGACCTGCAGGCGGTGGCCTCGGAGCTGTCGGAGGACGGTACCGGCCTGTACCTCTAGACCGCGCAGCCGGGTGGCGCACCGCGCCGGACCACGAGGGAGTCGCCAGTGCTCGGTCGCAACCCTGACTGGTGGGACCAGGACACCGACGTCATCCCCACGGTCGGCGCCCAGCCGGGCCGGCCACCCACCCCGGCCGGGCCGGCGCACGCGGCCGAGGACCGGACCGGGCCGGCGCACGCGGCCGAGGACCCGGCCGGGCGGCCCGCGCATGCGGCGGCCGCCGGTCCGGCGGACCCCGACCCCGGGCCGCCCCGGCGGGAGGGCGGCCACCGCTCGGCCCACCGCTCAGCCGACCACTCCGCCGGCCGAGGGCGCCGGCTGCGCGTGCTGCTGCCGGCCGCGGCGCTCGGGGTGCTCGCGCTGGCCTACCTGGCCGACCTGGTGTCCAGCTCCGGCGAGGTGCCCCGGGGCGTGACCGTCTCCGGGGTGGCCATCGGTGGCCTGAGCACGGCGGCGGCCGAGCGCACGCTCAGGAGTGAGCTCGGCCCCGACCTGCGCCGCGACGTGCCGCTGCAGGCGGGGCCGGTGCGCACCACGCTGGCACCGGGCAGCGTCGGGCTGGCCGTCGACTGGCCGGCCACCGTGCAGGCGGCCGGCAGCCAGCCGCTCAACCCGTTCACCCGGATCGGCTCGTTCTTCCACACCCGCGACGTGGACGTGGTGAGCCGCGCCGACGACACCCGGCTGCGCGACGCGCTGGACGGGATCGCCACCCTGGTCCGCAAGCCCGCCACCGACGGCGGGGTGCGCTTCGACGGGCTCCTCCCCACCGCGGTGCAACCCGCACCGGGCAGCGAGCTGGACCTCCCCGAGGCCGCCGCCCGGATCACCCAGGACTGGACCACCGGGCTGCCCGTCGTGCTGGCGGTGCGCTCGGTCGACCCGGCCGGGAACGTCGGCCAGGACGCCGTCCAGCGGGCGATCACCGAGGTCGCGGAGCCCGCCGTGTCCGGGCCGGTCACGGTGGTCGGCCAGGGCCGCAACGGCACGCTGGACCGCGACGACATCGCCGAGAGCCTGACCTTCGCCCCGGACGGCTCCGGCGGGCTCAAGCCGGTGCTGGACATCCCCCGGCTGTCCGACCACGTCCGCCCGGAGCTGGCGAGCACCGAGCACCCGTTCCGGGACGCCTCGGTGTCGCTGGTGGGCGGGGCGCCGAGGATCGTGCCGTCGTCCAACGGCCGGGGCGTCGACTACCCGGCCACCTTCGCCGGCCTGCTCGACGTGCTGCGCAGGCCCGCCGGCGAGTCCTCCGGCGGCACGCCGACCCTCCCCACCTACCCCGGTGCGGATCCGACGGCCGGCCAGGGCAACGGCCGCGCGGTCACGGCGATCTACACCGACCAGCCGGCCAAGCTCACCACCGAGCAGGTCGACGCGCTGGGCATCACCGGCGTGGTCAGCACGTTCAGCACCGGCGGGTTCGCGGCCGACTCCGGGCAGAACATCAAGCGGGCCGCCGAGACGATCGACGGCACCATCCTGCAGCCGGGCGAGGCGTTCAGCCTGAACACCGCGACCGGGCCGCGCGACGCGGCGCAGGGCTACGTGCCGGCGGGGATCATCGAGGACGGGCACCCGGCGCGGGGGATCGGCGGCGGCGTGTCGCAACTGGCCACGACGCTCTACAACGCGGCCTACTTCGCGGGCATGACCGACGTGTCGCACCGGGAGCACAGCTACTACATCAGCCGCTACCCCGCCGCGCGCGAGGCGACCGTGTTCGAGGGCGCGATCGACCTGAAGTTCCGCAACGACCTGCCCACCGGCGTGCTCGTCCAGGCGGTGTGGACCCCGGCCGACATCACGGTGAAGATCTGGGGCACCAAGCGGTACGAGGTCACCTCGGCCACCTCGCCGCGCAGCGACCCGATCCCGCCGCAGACGCTCACCGTGCCGCCCGGCCAGAAGTGCGCGCCCAGCGCGGGCGGACCCGGGTTCACCGCGACGGACACCCGCACGATGCGCGACCTCACGTCCGGGCAGACGAAGACCACCAGCCACACGGTGCACTACAAGCCGCAGCCGAAGGTGGTCTGCACGGCGGCGGCCCCGGACCCGGGCGCCCCGGCGGCCACGCCCGAGACCCCGGGAGCCACCACCACCGACGCGACTGAGCCGGGTAACTAGCCCCAACTGGTTGCAGGGGGCCACCATCCCTTCACCAATGTGGTTCCGATCACTTAGGCTCAACGTCGACCCCACGACGCCTGCCGAGCGAGGTGGCCGCTGATGAGCCGAATTTCCGACGTGTTGCGCAACAAGGGTTCCGAAGTCGCGACGGTGAATCCGGAGACCACCGTGTCCGACCTGCTCGACCTGCTGGTCGGGAAGAACATCGGTGCGGTCGTGGTGACGTCCGAGGACGCGGTGGTGGGCATCGTCAGCGAGCGTGACGTGGTGCACCTGGTGCACAACCGGGGCAGCGACCTGCTGTCCAGCCCGGTCTCCGAGATCATGAGCACCGAGGTGGTCAGCTGCGTGCCCGAGGACGAGGTGGACAACCTCATGCGCACGATGACCGACCGCCGGATCCGGCACCTGCCCGTGGTGATCGACGGCCAGCTGGCCGGCATCGTGAGCATCGGCGACATGGTCAAGGCCCGGATCGGTGAGCTGGAGGAGGAGCGGGCGCACCTGCACTCCTACCTGGCCGCCGGCTCCTGAGCCCGGCCGCCGGCCGCTGAGCCACGCGGCCTACTGCGGAACGGTGACCAGCAGCACCAGCTCGACCGGCCCGTCACCGACGTTCCGGTAGACGTGCGGCACGTCGCCCGGCCAGGTCACGGCCGTGCCCGCCGGCGCGGTCACCCGCTGGTCCTCGGCCTCCACCGCGATCTCGCCGGACAGCACGAACAGCGCCTCCCGGGTGCCGGTGGCGTGCGCCTCGCTCTCCCGCGCCTCGCCCGGCTCCAGCCGCCAGGTCCACAGCTCGACCGGCTGCGGCGGGTCGGTGGACAGCAGCAGCCGGCCGACACCGCCCCCGGGCCCCCGCCACAGCTGCGGTGAGTCGGCCTCGGCCGCGCGGCGCACGGTCGGCGCGCGGCCGGTGTCGATCAGCTCGGTCACCGACACCGCGAACGCGTCGGCCAGCCGGCACAGGGTGGTGAGGCTCGGGTTGCCCCGGTCGGCCTCCAGTGCGACCAGCACGCCCTTGCTCACCCCGGAGCGCTGGGACAGCTGATCCAGGCTCCAGTCCCGCCGCGCGCGCAGCACCCGCAGGTTCGTGGCCACGGCGCGGCTCACCTCGACGCTCGGGTCCCGGTCCGTCACGGCGCCTCCGACGGTCGTTTTAATGAAACGCGTAGTGCATCAGGATGTACTATCGTGGCCGGCGACGCAGCGCGACGAGGGGGTGCGACGTGCCGATTGTGCTGGCCGGGATGGCCGCGGCGACGTTCGGGGTGGCCGACTTCCTGGGCGGTACGGCGGCGCGCCGCACCCCGTCGGCGGTCGTCGCGGTGCTGGCCCAGCTCGCCGGGCTGGCCGCGCTGCTCGTGCTGCTCCCGCTGCTCCCGGCGGTCGTCGACCACCGCGCGCTGGCCTGGGGCCTGCTCGCCGGCCTGGCCGGCGGCGTCGGCGTGCCGCTGCTGTACCGGGGCCTGGCCGAGGGGCCGATGAACGTGGTCGCCCCGCTCACGGCGCTGACCTCGGCGGGCGTCCCGGTGCTGGCCGGCACGCTGCTCGGCGAGCGGCCCTCGGCGGCCGCGTGGCTGGGCATCGGGCTCGCCGTGGTGGCCGGGGTCCTGGTCGGCGTCACCGCGGGTCCGTCCGAGCTACCCGACCCGGACGACCCGTCGGCGGCGCGGCCGGCGCGGCCCGCGCGGCGGGTGGCCCGGGGCGTGGCGCTCGCGCTGTTCGCCGGGGCCTGCTTCGGGGGGTTCTTCGTGCTGATCGCCCAGGCGGCGCCGACCGCCGGGCTCTGGCCGGTGGCCACCGCCCGGGTCTCCGGCAGCCTGGTCGCGGCGCTCGTGCTGGTCACCGTGGTTCGGGCGGCCCGGTCGGCGTCGGAGTCGGGGGCGGCCGGCTCCGTGCGGCGGCCCGGCTGGTGGCTGGCGGCGGCCTGCGGGGTGCTCGACGCCACCGCCAACGCGGTCTACCTGCTCGCGGTGCAGCACGGCGAGCTGAGCGTGGTCGGCGGCGTCGTGGCGCTGTACCCGGCTTCCACCGTGCTGCTGGCCAGGGTGTGGCACGGCGAGCGGATCGGCCGGGTGCAACGCGTGGGCCTGGCGCTGGCCGTCCCCGCCCTGCTCCTGGTCGGCGGCGGCTGACCCCGCGCCGCCGTTGGCCCGGCTCGGCTGACCCCGCGCCGCCGTTGGCCCGGCTCGGCTGGCCCCGGCGCGTGACTGACCCGGCACGCGACTCGCCGAGTTGACCGTCAGCCCGGTTCGATCATCCGATCGACCGGACTCCGGGCCAACTCGGCGAACCGCGGCGGATCTCCGCGCCTCAGAACGCGGCTTCGTCCAGCTCCATCAGGGCGTTGTCGGCGTTCTCCACGATGGTGCGCCGGGCGGACAGCTCGGGCAGCACGGTGGCGGCGAAGAACCGCGCGGCGGCGATCTTGCCCTGGTAGAACGCGGTGTCCTTGGCCGAGGCGCCGGCGTCCAGCGCCTGCTGGGCCACGTCGGCCTGGCGCAGCAGCAGCCAACCGATGAGCAGGTCGCCGACCGACATCAGCAACCGGACGCTGTGCTGGCCCACCTTGTACACCGAGGCGGGGTCCTCCAGCGCGGCGCCGGCGTAGCCGAACAGCGCGCCGAGGATGCCCTGGGTGTCCTCCAGCGCACTGCGCAGCAGCACCCGCTCGTTCTTGAGCCGCCCGTTGCCGGACTCGTCGTCCAGGAACTTCTTGATCTCACCGGCCACGTGCATGATCGCCACGCCCTGGTCCTTGGCGATCTTCCGGAAGAAGAAGTCCAGGGACTGGATGGCCGTGGTGCCCTCGTACAGGCTGTCGATCTTGGCGTCCCGGATGTACTGCTCGAGCGGGTAGTCCTGCAGGTAGCCGGAGCCGCCCAGGGTCTGCAGGGACTGGGCGAGCAGCTCGTACGCCCGCTCCGAGCCGACGCCCTTGACGATCGGCAGCAGCAGGTCGTTGACGCGCTCGGCCAGCGACACGTCGGCCCCGCTGATCCGGCCGGACCGCACCTCGTCCTGGAAGGTCGCGGCGTAGATGTACACCGCGCGCAGGCCCTCGGCGTAGGACTTCTGCAGCATCAGGCTGCGCCGGACGTCCGGGTGATGGGTGATCGTCACCCGGGGCGCCGTCTTGTCCATCATCCTCGGCAGGTCGGCGCCCTGCACGCGGTTCTTCGCGTAGTCGAGCGCGGCGAGGTAGCCGGTGGACAGCGTGCCGATGGCCTTCGTCCCGACCATCATCCGCGCGTACTCGATCACCTCGAACATCTGCGCGATACCGTCGTGCACCTCGCCGAGCAGCCAGCCCCCCGCGGGGGTCCCGTGCTGGCCGAAGCTAAGCTCGCAGGGGGCCGACGCCTTGAGGCCCATCTTGTGCTCGACGTTGGTCACGTAGGCGCCGTTGCGCTCGCCGGGCTCGCCGGTCTCGCCGTCGAAGTGGAACTTCGGCACCAGGAACAGGCTCAGGCCCTTGGTGCCGGGCTTGTTGAGGCCGTCTCCCTGGGGGCGGGCCAGCACCAGGTGCATGATGTTCTCGGTCATGTCCTGGTCGGCCGAGGTGATGAAGCGCTTGACGCCCTCGATCCGCCAGCTGCCGTCGTCCTGGCGGTAGGCCCGGGTGCGGCCGGCGCCGACGTCCGACCCGGCGTCCGGCTCGGTGAGCACCATGGTGGCGCCCCAGCCGCGCTCGATCATGAGCTCGGCCCAGTGCTTCTGCTCGTCGGTGCCGTTCTGGTGCACCACGGCGGCGAAGTTCGGGCCGCCCGAGTACATGAACACGGCCGGGTTGCAGCCGAGGATCATCTCCGCGGCCGCCCACTGCACCGACGGCGGGATGCCGTAGCCGCCCAGCTCGGTGGGCACGCCGAGGCGCCACCACTCGCCGTCCATCAGCGCCCGGTAGGACTTCTTCACCGACTCGGGCAGCGTCACCGAGTGGGTGGCCGGGTCGAACACCGGCGGGTTGCGGTCGCCGTCGGTGTAGGACTCGCCCAGCGGGCCGGCGGCCAGCGCGGCCAGTTCGTGCAGGACCCCGCGTGCGGTCTCCTCGTCGGCGGCGTCCTCGGCGTCGGCGACGGGCCGGTCCTGGACCCGGAACACCTCGAAGAGGTTGAACTCCAGGTCCCGCACATTTGGTCGGTAGTGCCCCATGGCCTCGGCTCCTCCTCGGCGTTACTCGTGAGTAACTCCAGAGTATTACTCCTCGGTAACCAAGGCAAGAACGGCCTCTCAGGTCCGGCGGCCCGGTGGTCCGGCGCGACACGGTGATCACCCGTTCAGGGGTGGTTGTCGATCACCTGCCGCACGGTCAGCGATCGTTTGCGGAATACGTGTGACTCAAGTGATTGAGGAGGTGCGATGGGCGAGCGCGGTCGGTCATCGTCCGGGCGCGGCCCGGAGCTGTCCCGGCGCGGGCTGATGGCACTGCTGGGCGGGCTCGCGGTGAGCACCCCGGTGCTGGTCGGCGACCGGGCCGGCGGGATGCGGCTGGTCGCCGACGCCGTCCCCACCCCGGGCACCGCACCCACCCCGGACACCGACCCCGCCGTGGGCGCCGCCGGCCGGCCGCGGATCACCGGGTGCGACGCCTGGCACGCGCGCCCGCCGTCCGCCCCGGTCACCGTGCTGAACAAGCGGCCGATCAAGATCCTCGTCCACCACACGGCCACCGACAACCTGAACAACGTGGCCCAGCCCGACCTGGAGGGCCTCGCCAGGGGGATCCAGGACTTCCACATGAACACCAACGGCTGGCTCGACTCCGGCCACCACTTCCTGGTCAACCGCGGCGGCCTGGTTGCGGAGGGACGCCACCAGAGCCTGGACACGCTGGTCCGGGGCACGCGGTTCGTCGAGGGTGCGCACTGCCCCGACCAGAACGACGTGTCCATCGGGATCGAGAACCAGGGCACCTACACCCAGGTCGCGCCGCCCGCCGCGCAGCTGGTCACCCTGCGGGCGCTGCTGGCCTACGCCTGCCGGCAGTACGGCATCGACCCGTCGCAGATCTACGGGCACCGCGATTTCCGGGACACCCAGTGCCCCGGTGACAAGCTGTACGCGATGCTGCCGGCGCTGCGCCAGCAGGTCGCCCAGCTGCTCGGGCGGCCGGCGAACAAGCGGGTCTCCACCCCGCCGACCTGGCCGCTGCTGGAGTCCGAGGACACCGGCCCGCACGTGCTCGCGGCCCAGCACCTGCTGCGCAACGCCGGACTGACCACGGTGCCCGCCGACGGCCGGTTCGGGTCCACCACCACCGACGGGGTGATCCTGTTCCAGCGGCGGCACGGGCTGGAGCAGTCCGGGCTGATCGGCGGCGGGTCCTGGCCGCTGCTCGCCGTGCCGGTGTCCCCCGGCGACCGCGGCGAGGCCGGCCAGGCGGTCCGCGCGCTGCTCAACGGGTCCGACGCGGAGAGCGTGGGGATGCCGGACACGGTGACCGCGGCCACCTGGCAGGAGCTCCTCGGCACCCGCTGAGCGACCGGCCGAGCGGACCCCGGAGCCGGCCGTCGCGACCCTCCGGTCCGAGCCGGTGTCCCGGGGTGATGGGCGCCCCCAGTATCCTGCACTGATCTCGTCTCGATCGGGTGAGCTGTTCGCTCTCGCCCGACGCTGGGTGCCCGCGACGCCGTGATCGGGTGGACGCCGGAGCCGCCCAGCGTGTGCACACGGGAGGTTGGAGGGGAGCGTCGTCGTGCGTGCCAGCACCCAGGCGTCGCCGCGACCGGCCACGCCGAGCGGTGAGGCCGCGCTGACCGGTGCGCCCGTCGCCCGCCGGCTCTACCGGGAGGTGGCCGCCGCGCCGGGTTCGCCGCTCGCGGTGGACGTGGTCGGCGTCGGCGGCTCCGGCAAGTCCGTGCTGCTCGACGCGCTGGCCGAGGTGTACGAGCAGGGCGGCGAGCGGGTGCTGCGCCTGACCGGCGGCTCGCCGAGCGGGCCCGTTCCGGCGGGTTCGGCCGGCCCGGCGGGTTCGGCCGGCCCGGCGGGTTCGGCCGGCTCGCCGAGCGATCCGGTCGGCCCGGCCGGCTCCGATGATCCGGGCGTGCCCGGCCGGGACGAAGCCGGCGGGGCGACGGCCGGTGACGGGCTGAACGGCACCGGTGGCGGTCGGCGCAACGGTGGCGGTGCAGGTGCAGGTGCGGGTGCGGGCGCCGGGGTCGGCGCGGGTGTGGGCAACGGTTGCGGGGCGGGTGCCGGTGGCTGGGCGGTCGGCGACGGTCCGGTCCCGGACGGCGCCGTGCTGCTGGTCGACGACGCGCACCGGCTGCCCGAGCAGACCCTGGACGAGCTGGCCCGGCTCGCCCGCGCACCCGGGGCGCGGCTGGTGGTCGCGCACCGGCCGGGGCCGGGCTCGGCGGGGCTGTCCCGGCTGGGCGCCACGCTGGCCGCCGGACGCGCGCCGGTGGTGCTGACCAACCTGGACCGGTCCGGGGTCGCCGGCCGGGCCGCGCTGATGCTGGGCACCCGGCCGCCGGTGCAGCTGGTCGACTTCGTGGCCGAGCAGTCCGGCGGGCTGCCGACGCTGGTCGAGCGGCTGCTGGTCGCGCTGCGCGACGCCGGGGTGCTCGACTCCGGGCGCCCGGTCACCGAGGTGCCCGCCGGACTGGTCGAGCAGATCTACTACGAGATGGACCGGCTGCCCGAGCCGGTGCAGCGGCTGATGCTGGCACTGGCCGTGGGCGCCCCGTCCGACATCGACGTGCTGGCCCCGCTGCTGGACGTGCCGCCCGCCGACATCGCGGAGCTGTCCGAGCAGGCCCGGTCGGCAGGGCTGCTCACCGACGCCGGAGCGCCGCGACCGCTGCTGGCCAGGGCGATGCTGCGGCGCACCCCCTCGGTGCACCGGCTCGCCACCCGCCGCCGGCTCGCCGAGGTGCAGCTCGACCGCGGCGGCTCGGTGCTGGCCGCCGCTCGCAACCTGCTGGACACCGGAGCCACCGGCACCCGGGTCGCCGAGGTCTTCGAGGCCGCCGGCCAGGAAGCGTTGCGGGCGAGCTCGCCGCTGGCCGGCCGGCTGTTCGACGCGGCCGTGGCCGCCGGGGCGCCGGCGGCCCGGCTGGCCGCGCGGGGTGCCGAGGCGGCCGCCGTCGCCGGGCACCTGGACCGCGCGCTGGAGCTGGCCGACCAGGTGCTCGCCGACCCGGCAGGGTACTCCGACGCCGACCGGGCCCGAGCGGTGAGCGTGGCCGCCGCCGCGCTCGCCCAGCGGGGGTTGCTGGCCCGCAGCGCCGAGCTGTACCGCTGGCGGGGCACCCAGGCGATGGGCGCGGCCGCGGTGGTGGCGGTGCCCGCGCTGATCGGCACCGGCGCGCTGGACGAGGCGATGGCGATCCTGGAGCCGCCACCGCCGCCGGCACCCGCACCGGGGCAGCCGCCCACACTGGTCCCGCCGCCAACCCTGCTGGCCGGCGCGGAGGCGCTGATGGCCCGGGGTGTGGCGGACACGATCGTCGGGTCGTCGACCGCGGCGCTGTCCCAGCTGGCCAGGGCCGCCGCGCTGCTGGAGCCCACCGGCGCCGGCGTACTGCTCCCGGACACGCCGGCCGCGCTGGCCGCGCTGGTCGCTTCGCACTGCGGTGAGCTGGACGTGGCCCGTTCGGTGCTGGACCGGGCGGTGGCGGCCGGGTTGGGCGGCCGGCTCGCCGAGCACCGGCACCGGCTGCTGCAGGCCTGGACGGAGATGTCCCGGGGCGCCACCTCGACGGCGAGGGCGCTGCTCGCCGAGGTGGACGAGCGGGTGACCGGCGGCGACCGCGCGGCCCGGCTCGAGCCCCGGGACGAGCTGGTGGCCGCCGCGCTGCAGGTCGGCCTGGCCCGCCGCGCCGGAGACCTGGCCGCCCTGATGCCGGCCTGGGGGCGCGCGCGGGAGGCCATCGTCCGGCACCCGGTCGACCTGTACGCACTGGCCCCGCTCGGTGAGCTGATCATCGCGTCGGCCCGGCTGCGCGAGCAGGCGTGGGTCCGGCCGCACCTCGACGAGGCGCACGCGCTGCTGGAGCGGCTCGGCTACCCGGTGCTGTGGTCGGTGTCGCTGTACTGGTCCGAGCTGCACGCCGCGCTGCAGGCCGAGCAGTGGGCGGAGGCCGCGCGGCAGGTCGAGGCACTGGAGCACGCCGCCCAACACACCTCGGGCAGCGGCCGGTACGCCTCGGCGATGGCCGTGGCCGCGCGCAGCTGGCTGGACGTGCTGCGCGGCGAGGTGGAGCCGGCCACGGTGGAGGCGGCCGCGCGGGGGCTGCATGCCGTCGGACTCTCCTGGGACGGCGGGAAGCTGGCCGGGCAGGCCGCCATCCGCACCACCGACCGCAAGGCCATGGTCGCGCTCCTCGCCTGCGCCCGGGGCCTGCAGAACAGCGGTCAGCCGGACGGTGCCGAGCACTCGGCCACCCGTTCCGCCGGCAGCCAGGGCGCCCCGTCCCGGTCCGAGTCCTCGGGCGGTCCGGGCTCGCCGGACGAGAGCGCCGAGCGATCGGCTCACCGCGCCGGGCCGCACCCACCGGGCTCCCCGACGGCGGAGGGCGCCCGGCCGGCGACGCCTCCGGGGAGACCGCCCGGGGACGGAACCCGAGCGACGTCCGAACCGGCTGGTGCGCTCAGCGACCGGGAGCGCGAGGTCGCGCGCCTGGTGCTCGACGGGCTGACGTACAAGCAGATCGGCGAGCGGCTGTTCATCTCGGCCAAGACCGTGGAGCACCACGTCGCCCGCATGCGCCAGCGGCTCGGGTCGAACAGCCGGGGCGAGCTGATCGCCCACCTCCGGATGATCGTCGGCTCCACGAATCGTTGACCGCCGCACGACCGCCTGAAGCCCGCACAGCCCGGGTGGGGCCGGCGCAGCTGCGCGTGGAGCCGGCACACGTCCACTGCGGCCGGCACACGTCCACTGCGGCCGGCACAGCCCCTACAGACTCTGTGCGGCCTGTACGGGCACTGTGCCGGCCCGAAGGGGCGTGCCGTGCGTCCCCCCGCCACTGCTCCCGCCACTGCTCCCGCCACCGCCACCGCTCCCGACGGCGTCCCCGCCGGCACCCCGACGGCGAACGCCCACTGTCAGCCCCCGACGGCGGATGCCGGCTCGGCTACCGGGGGAGGCCCGCCAGGATGCCCTCGCAGCTGCGCACCACGACCCGCGCGGTGTCGGCCAGGGCCCGCGAGGACAACGGGTTCTCCGCCCGCCGCCGCCACGTGCGCAACGCCTCCATCGCCGCCTCCCGGGTCTCGCCGACGCCGTCCGCCGGATCCAGGCCCAGCCGCGCGGACGCCGCCCCGCCGTCGCCGCCGAGCAGCCGCTCCGCCTCCTGCCGGGGTGTCTGCGGGACCTTGACCGCCCCGGAGCGCAGCGCGGTCAGCAGCCGCAGCTCGGCGAACTCGTGCGCACCGTCCATGATCCGCTCGAGCTGCACGGCCAGCGGCTGCGAGGCCGGCCGAGGTTCACGACGCAGCACCAGGTCCAGCGCGAGCAGCGCGGACCGCGCCTTGAGCAGGTCGCGGCGCTCGGTGAACTGGATGTTCAGCACCTCGCGCAGGTCGTCCAGCCCGGAACGGCGGACCAGCTCGGCGGACAGCTTCGTCGGGTCGGCCACTCCCTGCCTGATCAGCGTCACGCCCAGCCGCACCCCGAACAGCCCGAACCGCTCCAGCAGCGCTCCCCGGGTCTCGGTGCCGAGCGAGGCCTTGGTGTCGGAGTGGGTGAACCGGTCGGCGGACAGCAGCAGCGCGTCCATGTCCTCACGGGGCAGCGTGGCCAGCTCGGTCAGCGCCGCGTACTCCACCTGCTTCATGGTCCGCCCGGTCTGCGCGAGCAGCCCGGCCACCGCGACCACCGTCTGGCACAGGTCACGTAGCTTGTCGTCGGAGCGGTAGCGGCTGGCGATCCGCTTGGCGGACATCAGCGCGTCCAGCCGACCGACGCCGATCTCGTCGGCCCGGGACAGCACCGCGATGGTGTTCACCGCCGTCGCCTTGGCCACCCCCTGGTCGTGGAACGACTCGAGGAAGCGCACGTCGCCGGAGTGCAGGTGGCGCATCAGGTACACCACGGCGTCGGCGGCGGTCGGGGCGTCCTCCGGGGCGAGGAACTCGTGGCTGCGCGCCGAGACGTCGGTGGACAGCGAGTCGATCCCGGGGGTGTCGATCAGCGTGGCGCCGCGCAGGCTCTGCGACGGCCAGTCCACCACCAGCCGGTCGACCCGGTCGGTGGGCGTGCCGGCGAGGTCGAACGACAGCGCGCCGTCGTGCCGGTGGATGCTGAGCTGCCGGGGCGGCGCCTGCCTCGGGTACAGCATCACCTTGGGCGCCGTGCCGTCCTGGTACCAGGTGACCACCCGGGTGCACTCGCCCGCGTCCGTGGGCGCGATCTCCTCGCCGACCAGGGCGTTGAGCAGCGTGGACTTGCCCGCCTTCACCTTCCCGGCGATCGCCACCCGCAGCGGCTCGTCGAACCGGGCCAGGTGCATCCGCAGCCAGCCCGAGGCCTGCGGGCTGTCGGCGTAGACGTCCAGGGCCTGGCGCAGCAGGCCGCGCACCGCGACGCCCAGGTTCATCGACCCGGTCGGTGGCGCACTCACCGCGCCCCGCCCCGGCCCGCCCCGACGGCGGGTGCGCCGGCCGGCGCCGACGGGTCGAGCGCCCGTGCCCGCTGGGTGAGCATGTCCACCCGCTCCAGCTCGGCCTTCAGGTCGCGGATGCGGGCGCCGCGCTCCGCGTCGTCGGTCTGCACCGCCTTCTGTGCCGACAGCACCGCCTCGGTCAGCGACGTGTGCATCTCCTCGGCGATCGTCGAGAAGTGGTCCCGCAGCGCGCGCTGCATCTGCCGCAGCATGTCCCGGGTGTCCTTGCCGACCTGGAAGATGACGTCGTCGACGTGCCGGCGCACCGCCATCTTGGCGTCGGCCTGTCGCCGCTGCTTGTTGCGCTTGAGCTCGTCGTAGAGCGTCTTGCCGCCGAACAGCAGCCCGGCGCCGGCGGACAACGGGTTGAGCATGCTGACCCCGGCCAGGCCCATCGCCATGCCGCCCATCACGAAGCCGCTGTAGCCGCCGCGCACACCGGTGAACACCTTGCCACCGACGCCGACCTTCTCCATCTCCGGCTTCTCCAGCTCGCGCAGCTCGCCGGACTGGAAGTCCTGCGGGCCGTAGTCCATCCGGGGCAGCAGGTCGGCACTGGAGCCGAAGTGGTCGGCGACCTGCTCGGCCAGGAACTGGGCGCGCTGGATGGCCCACACGAAGTTCTGCGTGACGGCCTGGGAGACCTGCTGCTCGACCCAGGTCACCAGCTGGTCCCAGGTGTCCTTGGGGTCGCTCTGGTCGACGGTGTGCTCGGCCTCCCGGCTCACCGTGCGCAGCCGGTCGCGCAGGTCGTACTCGATGTCCGAGGTCAGGTCGGCCACCCCGTCGCTGAGCGTCTGCTGCCAGCGGGCGGAGCGCTTGCGCAGGTCGTCGGCCTTGTCCTTGGCCTCGGTGAGCTGGGCGATGAGCTCACCGGCGCGCTCCGGGTCCTCCCTGGCCATCAGCTCGGACTGCATGCTGGCGGCCATCTGCTCGGCGACCACGATGACGTCCTGGCTGGTGGAGCGGCGGTCGAGGTCGTCGGACCGGCCGACCACGTCGCGCTGCAGGTAGCCGATCAGGTCGACGAACCCGGACTCGTCCATCAGCGACTGCTGCAGCGCCTCGTCGTCGGTGCGCAGCGCGTGCAGCCGCAGCGTGGAGGACACCGGGAACACCCGGTCGTTGCGCCCGGCCTTGCTCAGGTGCCCCTCGTCCAGCCGCACGATCTTCCGCCAGTGCGGGTACAGATCGGTCTTGGTGACCACGCAGGCCACGTTCGGGCACAGCCGGCGGGCCGCCTCCAGGAACTCCAGCTCCGGCGCGGTGTACTCCTGCGCGGCGTCCGAGACGAGCAGCACCGCGTCCGCCCGGGGCAGCGCCGACATCGTGGCCGCCCCGTGGGTGGAGCCCAGCCCGCCGACGCCCGGCGTGTCGACCAGCACCAGGCCGCCGGCCAGCAGCCGGCGCGGCAGGGAGACCTCGGCGTAGGACAGCTGGCGCCGGTTGCCGGGGTTGCCGGCCTCCGAGACGTACTGCGCGAGCTGCTCCACCGGTACCTCGGTGCGCTGGCTGTTCACCGGCTCGCCGGACTCCGACTCGCTCTCCCTGACCAGGGTGACCGCGGCCTGCTCACCGTGCTTCACCACCGTGGGCACGGCCGTGGCGATGTCGTCGTCGACCGGACAGACCGGGGCGTTGACCAGGGCGTTCACCAGCTGGGACTTGCCCTGCTTGAACTCGCCGACCACCAGCACCCGCACGTTGGGGTCGGCCAGCCGCTGCCGGGTCAGGTTCAGCCGCCGGGCCAGGTCGGGCCGGCTGTAGGCCTGGGTGGCCTTGAGCGCGAGATCCACCAGGGCAACCGCGTCGGGTAGCGCCATGAGCTGCCCTCCTCCCTCGAACTGCACGGTCGGGCCGACCGTCACGCCAAAGGGCCGGCTCCGCGACCCGCGTTGGGTCTTGGAGCCGGCCGCTTCGGATCTGCGCCCAGGCTATCGCCTGGTCGCGGGGCTGCTCTCAGCCGTGGTGCACGGTCGTGTCGTGGCTGTCCTCGAAGCTGCCGTGGTTGTGCGAGTTGACGTCGTCGTGGCTGTCGCTCCGCGAGTCGTCCTCGTAGTTCGAGTGCGTGCTCGAGTCGGACTCGTGCTGGTCGGAGTGCTGGTCGGCGTACCCCTGGGCGCCGGCCGCGTTGACCGAGGTGGAGCCGGAGCCGGAGTTGTGCACCGCGGTGGTGGTGTCGTTGTCGGTGTTGTGGCCGTGCGCGTCGCCGTTGAGCGAGACGCCGCTGCCGTCGCCGAACCGGGTGTGGCTGAGGTCGGCGTCGGTGGCGTTGCCGGAGCCGAAGGCGGTGGTGTTGTCGTCGCCGGTCACCGCGTGGTTGTCGTCGCCGACCACGTTGCGGTCGCCGGTGGTCACCGTGCTGTCCCGGATGTCGCCGCCGGCGGCCACCGCGCCGTCGCCCGAGGCCACGACCGGGTCGTTGTCGATGGTCTGGTCGAAGTCGCCACCGTGGGTGTCGATGTTCTGGTGCACCGAGTTGTCGATGTTCGTGTCGTGCTGGTCGATCACCGTGTAGTTATTGGTGATGTAGTTGTTCAGGTAGTGCGCGGCGTCCTCGCCACCACCGCTGTGGTGCGGCGGCGGGTAGTGCACGCCGTGGTCCGAGTGCGAGTGGTCGCTGTCCGAGATCAGGCTCAGCGCGTCGTGCACGTCGCCGCTCGAGACGTCGTTGAAGCCGCACTGGTTGAGGTAGCCCTCGGGGTCAGCCTGGAACGCCGCCCGCGCCTCGGGGTCGCGCAGCAGGTCGAGCAGCCAGTCCAGCAGCGAGGTGGAAACAGCCATCGGTGTCATCTCCGTCGTGGTCGTGCACCGCGATGTGGGGCCATCTCGGTGCGGTCTGTGCGTACCGGGCGGGTGCTCCGGTGTTGTCCCAAAAGCTATGACCTCGGGCGACCCGCGCCATCGGGGATCACACAGGGTTCCGTGCGGCCGGCCTTGCGGGGTGCGGCGGCGAGCCGATTGGGGGGGTAGGGGGATCCCGGGGCCGGCCCCGGGACACCGCCCGTCGTCAGCACCGCCCCGCGCGTCGCCACCGTGCCGGCCGCCGGCCCCGGCCGTGTCGGAGCCGCCGTCCCGGCGGGCCACCGCCCGCGAGACCTGGGTCACGCTAGCAGGGCAGGGCAAGGGTGAATCCGGCCAGTTCGCGACAACGGCCGGCGCCGCGACCTGGGAACTTCTCAGGTCGCGGCGCC
>DASXJJ010000096.1:0-47464 GCA_036497465.1 Pseudonocardia sp.
CGACGGTGGACGGTTCGTCGCGGGCGTCGAAGACGCTGGACTGGCTGGTCGCGCACGGTTACGCGGAGCAGGTCGCGGACGCGGTGGTGGTGCTGTGCTGTGACCGGGTGTCCCCGGAGATCGACCGGGACCGGGTCCGGGAGCATTTCCTGGGCCGCTGCCGGGCGGTGGTGGAGATCCCCTACGACCCGCACCTGGCCACCGGCGGCCGCCTCGACCTCGGCGCCATGCGCGAACCCACCCAGATGGCCTTCCTCGAGCTCGGCTCGCTGATCGCCGCCCGGTTCTAGCCGCCCGGTTCTAGCCGACCGGGGCGGGCGCCGAGGTCGCCGCGTGCAGCGTGCCGTCCGCGCCGACCACGCAGCGGCCCTGCGCGGCACCGCCCCGGACGAACTCGGCCAGGCAGCCCGCCACGCGCTCGTGGCCGACCGCGTTGGGGTGGAACGACTCCTGCGCCAGGTGCCCGACCGCGGCCACCCCGCCGGACACGAACGCCTTCGGGTTGACCGTCAGCCGCCGTTCCCACTCAGGCCCGGCCGAGGTGCACGCCTCGTGGCCCTCGGTGGCCCTGGACAGGTCCAGGAAACGCGCGCCGACCCGGCCGGCCACCCCGCGCAGCGTCTCGGCCAGCGCCGGCACCGCCTGGGTGCGGCCCCACCGGGCGTCCTCGGCGCGGTACGGGCAGCCCACCAGCCCGTGCGTGCGGGTCATCCGCTCGGTCACCGGGGACGGGTAGGAGGCCACCACCAGCGCGTAGTCCTGGTCGCGGTAACCCGCCTGGCGCATCGCCTCGCGCAGGTCGCGCAACGCCCGCTCGGCCTTCGGCGCCATCGCCGCCAGCCGGCCGGGCCACTGGGCGGCCAACGCATCCGAGCATCCCGGCAACCCCGGGCTGAGGAACACCGCCACGCACCGGGTCATCGCGGAGCCGAACCCGGGGTCGTCGTTCGCACCGAGCTGCGCGACCACGGTGGTGACCCGGTAGCGGCGGGCCACCGCGACCAGCCGCCGGGCCTGGGAGCCCTCCGGGTCGTGATCGGCCGTGGCGGGGGCCGGCCCGAAGCCGACGTCCGCCGACGTCGCTCCCGAGCACGCCAGGTTGACCGCCGTCGCCGCCAACCCGGTGCGCCGGATGTAGGCGTGCGGGGAGCGGTGGCACCAGTTGCCGTGCTCGCCCCGGGTGCCCGCCTCGTAGTCGCCCGCGCCCTCCCCGGACGCCGAGCTGTCGCCCAGCGCGACCACCGCGGCGGGCCGGGACGGCGCCGCGGCCGCGGTGGCCCCCGGGACGAGCGGACCGAGCAGGGACAGGCCGACGGCCGAGGCGAGCAGCCACGCGCGCCGAGGCCGGGGATGTCCGATCACGGTGATCACGCTAGCCGCGGCGGCGGCGTGAGTGAACTGACTGATCGGGTCCTCCGCGGCCCCGGACGGCGGCACGCGTGGGGTGCTACCGCCGGGACGGATGAGCCGTTCGGGGTACGTGATGTCACCCGGAGACGGGGTCCGGGGCAGATCGGGGCGAACCCTGAGTTCAGCCGGGACGCGCGACGGGCACTCTGGACAGCGTCGCGGCGCATCCGCGCCGCACGGTCAAGGAGGTCCTTCTCGTGAGCTCGACGCTCAGCCGTCCCCGCCAGGGGACCGTCATCGCCGGGGTGTGCGCCGGCCTGGCCGACCGGTTCGGCTGGAGCCCGTTCGTGGTGCGGCTGCTGTTCGTGCTGTCCTGCCTGCTGCCCGGGCCGCAGTTCGTGATCTACCTGGTGCTCTGGATGATCATGCCGAAGCGCGCCTACTGAGCGGCCTGCGCACCGCCGCCCGACCGGCCGACACTAGTCTGGGCCGGTGACCTCGACCGCGGCCCGGGAGCGGCCCCCCGCCGGACCCGAGCCCCGGCCGACGCCCCGGTCCCGGGTCGGCTCCGCCGCGCGGGTGCTGGCGGCCCCGCTGGGTGGCGTGCTCTGCTACCTCGCCTGCGCTCCCCGCACGCTGTGGTGGCTCGCCCCGCTGGGCGTCGCGCTGCTCGGGGTGGCGTTGCGCGGCCGCCGCTGGCGTACCGCGCTGGGCGTGGGCACCCTGTTCGGCCTCGGCTACTTCGTCCCGCTGCTGCCCTGGATCGGCATCTACGTCGGTCCGGTCCCGTGGCTCGCGCTCGCCGGCGCCGAGGCGGTGTTCCTGGGCGTCGGGTCGGTGCTGATCGCGCGGGTGTCCACCCGCCGGTGGGCACCGCTGTGGTCGGCGGCGCTGTGGGTGGCGACGGAGGCGGCCACCTCCCGGGTCCCGTTCGGCGGGTTCCCGTGGGGCAAGCTCGCCTACTCCCAGGCCGACGGGCCGCTCGCCCGGCTGGCCGCGGTGGGGGGCACCCCGCTGGTGTCGTTCGCGGTGGCCCTGTCCGGGTTCGGGCTGGCCGAGCTCGCCCGGCGGGTGGTGGGCGCGCGCGGCGGCGGCCTGCGCACCGGGGCCACCTGGGTGGCGCTGGGCGCCACCGCGCTGCCCGTGCCGCTGGCCGCCGCGCTGCCCGCCTGGGCCACCGGCGTCGGGCAGCCGATCCGGACGGTCACGGTGGCCGCCGTGCAGGGCAACGTGCCCCGGCTGGGGTTGGACTTCAACGCGCAGCGCCGCGCGGTGCTCGACTACCACGTGCGGCGCACCCTGACGCTCGCCGACGACGTCGCCGCCGGCCGGGTACCGAGGCCCGACCTGGTGATCTGGCCGGAGAACTCGTCGGACATCGACCCGCTGCGCAACGCCGACGCGTACGCCGAGATCACCCAGGTCACCGTCCGGCTGGGGGTGCCGGTGCTGGTCGGCGCGGTGCTGGTGCAGCCGGACGGCGAGCACACCACGAACTCGGCGCTGGTCTGGGAGCCCGGTGCGGGCCCGGTGCAGCGCAACGACAAGCGCCGGGTGCAGCCGTTCGGCGAGTACCTGCCGTGGCGCGGGTTCTTCCGGCTGTTCTCCTCCTACGCCGACCGGGCCGGCTTCTTCGTGCCCGGCACCGGTCCCGGGGTGGTCACGATGGCCGGGGTGCCGGTCGGGATCGCGATCTGCTGGGAGGTCGCGTTCGACGATCTGGTCACCGACAGCGTCCGCAACGGCGCCCAGCTGCTCGCGGTGCCCACCAACAACGCCACCTTCGGCCACTCCGAGATGACCTACCAGGAGCTGTCGATGTCCCGGCTGCGGGCGATCGAGCACGACAGGGCGGTGGTGGTCGCGGCGACCACGGGGGAGAGTGCGATCATTGCCCCGAACGGTGCCGTGCTGGACCGGTCCGCGTTGTTCACCCCGGCGGCCCTGGTCCAGCGGGTACCGCTGCTGGCGAGCAGCACCCTGGCCACCCGCATCGGCGCGGGTCCGGAATGGCTGCTCACCGTGATCGGCCTCGCCGCGCTGCTGGTGCCCCTGACCGGGCCACGCCGTCGCGCGCGGCACCCGGCCGGCACCACGCGGAAGGGCACCACCCAGAACGGCACCACGCAGGGCGGCACGGAGCCGCGCACCACCGAACGGACAGGAGACGACACGGATGGCTGACCGGCAACCCGAAGACGACACCACGTCGTTGCTGGTGGTCATCCCGACCTACGACGAGCGGGACAACCTCGGGTCGATCGTCGGTCGGGTGCTGGACACCCTCCCGGAGGCCCACGTGCTGGTGGTCGACGACGCCAGCCCGGACGGCACCGGCGCGCTGGCCGACGAGATGGCCTCGGCCGACCAGCGGATCCGGGTGCTGCACCGGCGGGGCAAGGACGGCCTCGGCGCCGCCTACCTGGCCGGGTTCGAGTGGGCGATGGAGCGCGGCTACGCGCGGGTCGTGCAGATGGACGCGGACGGCTCGCACCCGCCGGAGGCACTGCCGGCGATGCTCGACCGGCTGACCGACGCCGACCTGGTGATCGGCTCCCGGTACGTGCCGGGCGGCTCGGTGGTCAACTGGCCCCGGCACCGCGAGGTCCTGTCCCGGGGCGGCAACCTGTACTCGCGGCTCGCGCTCGGCGTGCAGGTCCGCGACATCACCGCCGGGTACCGGCTGTTCCGCCGCGAGGTGCTGGCCGAGCTCGCCCTCGACCAGGTCGACTCGCAGGGCTACTGCTTCCAGATCGACATGGCCTGGCGGACGATCAAGGCGGGGTTCCGGGTCCGCGAGGTCCCGATCACCTTCACCGAGCGCGAGCGCGGCGAGTCGAAGATGAGCGGCTCGATCGTCCGCGAGGCACTGTGGCGGGTGACCCAGTGGGGCCTGAGCAGCCGCCTCGGGCTGGACCCCGGCCACGCGCCGCGGGACCCGAAGGACCCCCGGAACGCCGTGTCGGCCTGACCCCTGGGGGCCAGGCCGACACGTGGCGGTTCTGGTGGTTCGGTTGCGCTCAGGCGCTCTTGGAACGGCGGCCGCGCAGCTCCTCCAGGCGCTCGGCCAGCAGCTCGTCGAGCTCGGCGATCGACCGCCGCTCGAGCAGCATGTCCCAGTGGGTACGCGGCGGCTTGGTCTTCTTCGTCTCCGGCTGGGCTCCGTCGATCACCTTGGAGACCAGGCCGTGCAGCCGGCACTCCCAGGTGGCGGGCGGCTCGGCGTCATCGGAGAAGGGAACCTCGAAGTCGTGGTTCTTGGGGCAGGCGTACTGCACCGAACGCCGCGGCGCGAGGTCATGATTGCGATCGGTCTCGTAGCTGACAGCCCCGAGCCGGCTGCCCCGCAGCACACGGTCCGCCATGATGTAGTCCTTTCACCTCGTTGCCCGGAGGAGGGATCCCGGGCCTAGTGCCCCTCGTGTAACGTCAGTTCTGGCGCGTACATTCCGCTACGACACGTCCGTCGACGTGGCGTCGATGACACTCGTCAGCGCACGGCTTTGCACAGCACCGTGATGCAGTGTCCCCCATATCGCGCGGTTGCAATCACTTTTGTGACGAGGTCGCCATATGTGACCTACGTCACAGCTAGAGTAGCCTCGGTTCCGGGTTGCCCGCCTCGCGCACCCCTCGCCGTAGCGGCGTGACCGCGACCAGCGCAAATCCGATGACGAGGAAGGCGATCAGCGAGAGGATCGCCGGCCGGAACGAGCCGGTCTCGTTCGCCACGACCGCGAACACGAGTGGACCGAGCGAGGACGTGCCGCGCTCGCCGAGCGTGTAGAGGGCGTAGTACTCGGCCACCCGCCCGGTCGGCACCAGGTGGCTGTAGATCGACCGGGACAGCGCCGCCGGGCCGGCCAGCACCAGCCCGATGCCCGCGGCGACCGCGTAGAACTGCAGCCGGTCACCCGGCCGGATCAGGTAGGCGGCGGTCACCACCAGGACCCAGAACGCCAGGCTGCACAGCAGCGTGCGCTTCGCCCCGATCCGGGCGGCCAGCCGGCCGTGGACCAGCGCGCCGCCGAACGCGATGAACTGCACCGCCAGGATGGTCACGGTGAGCACCTCGACCGGCAGCTTCAGCTCCTGCTGGCCGTACAGCCCCGCCGATCCGGCGACCGTGTTGACGCCGTCGATGAAGACCAGGAACGCCGCCAGGAACAGCAGCGTCACCGGGTACCGCCGCACCTCCCGCAGCGTGCCGCCGAGCTGGCGGAACCCGTCGAAGAGCAGCGCGCGGCCCCATTCGGTCCGCTCGGGCGCGCCGCGCTCGGGCAGGCCGCGCAGCCCGACGACCGTGAACGCGGCCCACCACACCCCGCAGAACACGAAGCACCACCGGATCGCGCCGGCCTGGGACAACCCGAGCAGGTCCCGGCCCTGCACCAGCGCGATGTTCGCGGCCAGGCACACCCCGCCACCGAGGTAGCCGACCGACCAGCCCTTGGCCGAGACGTCGTCCCGCTGGTCCGGGGTCGCGATCTCCGGCAGGAACGCGTAGTACACGGTGATCGAGGCGTAGTAGCAGAGGTTGGCCGCCGCGAACAGGAGCGCGCCCGGTCGCCACGAGGTGCCGGACACCGTGGCGAGGCCGCAGGTGGCCAGCGCTCCGGCGAAGGCGAACCCGGCCAGCAGCGCCCGCTTGTTGCGCGCCCGGTCGGCGATCGCGCCGGTGATCGGCAGCACCAGCACCTGCACCAGCGTGGACGCCGCCAGCAGGAACCCGAACACCGAGCCGGCCTGCACCTGGGCGCCGAAGAAGTCGACCTCGCAGTAGCGCAGCGCGCTCACGCAGGCCTGCCCGGAGGCGCGGGCGTCCGCCTGGACCACCTCGGTGAGGTACAGCGAGAAGAACACGGTCAGCACCGAGATCTTGAAGACCGCGTTCGCCCAGTCGTAGAGGCACCACGCGCGCTGGGCCCGGTCCAGCCCGCCGATCACCGCGCGGTCACCGGCCCGGCCACCGCCCGCGTTCCGCCAGGATGTCCCGCAGCAGGTCGGGCCGATCGGTCACCAGCCCGTCCACCCCGAGGTCGAGCAGCTCCCGCATCCGGTCCGCGTCGTTGATCGTCCAGACGTGCACCTCCATGCCCAGGGCGTGCGCCTCGGCCAGCAGGGCGGGCTCGACCAGGGTGACCGGCCCCCTGTGCAGCGGCAGCTGGGCCAGCTCGGCGGGTACCCGCACCGCCCGGGCGAGCGAGCCCAGCCGTGCCCGGCGCAGCCAACCCCGCAGCCGCAACCGGGCGGCGTCGGTCGGCGAGCACGAGGTGATCAACCGAGTGCCGGCCGCGGCGCGCACCCGGGCCAGCCGGGCGGCGGAGAACGAGGCCAGGCACACCCGGTCCCAGGCGTCGGCGTCGGCCAGCAGGCCCAGCGTCGGGTCCACCGCGGGGTCGGCCTTGACGTCGATGTTCAGCAGCGCGTCCGGCAGCTCCTCGAGCACCTGGCGGAGGCTCGCCACCGGCTCGCGACCGGCGACCCGCGCGGTGCGCACCCGGGACCACGGCTGCGCGGCGATCGGCCCGGTGGCGTCGGTGGTGCGGTCCAGCAACGCGTCGTGCGACACCACGACCACCCCGTCGGCGGTGGCGTGCACGTCGATCTCGAGGTACCGGAAGCCCTCGTGCAGTGCCCGGCGCAACGCGGACAGCGAGTTCTCCATCCCGGCCAGCTCGTCGAGCTGCCAGCCCCGGTGCACCAGCGCGCGGGGGTACGGGCCGGACAGGAACGGGTGCCCGGAGCCGCGCGGGGCACCGGGCTGCACGGGCCTCACAGCTCCCGGAGTCTGCCAGGCGGGTACCGGCCGCGCGATCACCCCGGTGATCTCCGGCGAGGTCGGCCCGGTGATCACGCCGGGGCGGCGGCGGGATCGGCTCACGGCTCACGCCGGGGCAGCGGGTGGCCCGGCCCGAGCAGGGGCTCCATCAGGTCGCCGTGCGCCGCCAACCGCCGCGGCAGGTCGGCCGCGACGAACACCAGGTCCTCGACCCGCCGGCACGCGCGCACCTCGTCCCAGGTCACCGGGGTGGCCACGGTGGGCAGCGGCCGCCCGCGCAGCGAGTAGCTGGCCACCGTCGTCTTGGCCGGGTTGTTCTGGCTCCAGTCGATGAACACCTTACCCCGCCGCCGCTGCCTGGCCATCACCGCGATCACCCGCTTCGGGTCGTCGGCGGCCAGCCGCTCGGCGACGCTCCTGGCGTAGGAGTTGGTGTGCTCCGGGCCGTCGACCCGTACCGGGGCGTAGAGCTGCATACCCTTCCCGCCGCTGGTCCGCGGGTACGCGGCCAGGCCGTCCTCGGAGAGCACCTCGGCGACCCGCTGCGCCACCCTGGCGCACTCCACCACGGTGGTCCCCTCACCGGGATCGAGGTCGAACACCAGCAGGTCCGGGTCGTGCCGGGCGTCCGGTGGGTCGACGGTCCACTGCGGCACGTGCAGCTCCAGCGCGGCCAGGTTCGCCACCCAGGCCAGCCCGGCCTCGTCGTCCAGCAGCGGGTAGTCGATGGCGTCCGAGCCGGCCGAGCTGCCGGGGGTGGGCAACCGGACGGTCCGCAGCCACGCCGGCGCGTGCCGGGACACGTTCTTCTCGAAGAACGCCTGCGCGGCCACCCCGTCCGGCCAGCGGCGCAGCGTGACCGGCCGCCCGGCCAGGTGCGGCAGCATCACCGGGGCCACCGCCCGGTAGTGGGCCAGCACGTCCCGCTTGGTGAACCCGGTCTCCGGGTAGAGCACCTTGTCCGGGTTGACCAGCCGCACCCGGCGCCCGGCGACCGGCACGCTCTCCGGCGATCCGGCGCCCGACCTGGCCGAGGCTCGGCCGCCCGAGGCGGCCGCGGTCTCCGCCGAGCCACCGGAGTCGGCCGCATTCTCGGCCGGCGGGGGAGCGGGGCGTTCCGGCGAGCCGCCGGCCCGCCGCGCGGGAGCCGTGTCGTCCTCCGGAGGGGGAGCGCCGGTGGTCACCTCGACCCAGTCGTCGCTCGGCCCGGCCCGGTAGGTCGAGTCGGCCCGCTTGGCCACGACCGCCGGCAGGCCCTGCTCCCGGGCGGCGGCAAGCACCGCCTCACCGCCGCCGGGGTAGGACGGCGCCAGGTGCCAGTGCGGGCCGTTGAGCGGCAGCGACTCGGCCAGCGCCCGCCGCTCCCGGTAGGGCAGCCCACCGGTCTCCCTGCCGTCCAGGTACAGCAGGTCGGTGATCCACAG
Source organism: Pseudonocardia sp. (assembly GCA_036497465.1). Taxonomy (GTDB): domain Bacteria; phylum Actinomycetota; class Actinomycetes; order Mycobacteriales; family Pseudonocardiaceae; genus Pseudonocardia. The sequence goes on from DASXJJ010000096.1 coordinate 8,557, forward strand.
CCCGGGCGGTCGGCCGCCGATCTCGCCGTCCAGCAACACCGGTGTCGACCCGAGCGCCGCGCCCAGACCCGCCAGCTCCGGATGCGGCCGGTCCAGTGGCGCGCCCTCGGCGTCCACCAGCTCGACCCGGCCGCCGTCCACCCGCACCAGCACCCGCCGCCCGCCGAACCGCACCTCGATGCACCAGTCGGCGTCGGGCGCGGGCAGCGGGCCGGGCCCGGCCAGCATGGGCCGCAGGTCGTGGGGGAGCGGCCGCCAGTCCGGGTCGGTGGGCGGGTCACCCCGGCGCAGCAGCCAGTCCTTCGGCGCGCGGCCGCGGTGCAGCAGCACGTACCGGCCGTCCACCCGCTCGCCGTGCAGCACCACCTGCACCTCGGAGTCGGTCCACTTGACCGTCTCGTAGTGTCCTCGGTCCCAGATGGTCATCCGCCCGCCGCCGTACTCGCCGGCCGGAATGTGCCCGGAGAAGTCGGCGTACTCCATCGGGTGATCTTCGGTGCGCACCGCCAGGCGGACGGTGCCCGGATCGGCCGGCATCCCCTTGGGCACGGCCCAGGACGCCAGCACCCCGTCCCGCTCCAGCCGGAGGTCCCAGTGCAAGGCGCGGGCGTGGTGCTGCTGGATCACGAACACCCGCCGGGCGTCGCCGTCCGCGTCCCCGGGCGCCGGGTCGCGCTCCGGGAGCGGCTCCGGGGTGCGCCGGGAGTCGCGCTTGCGGCGGTACTCGTCGAGCGGCACCTGTCCCCCTTGTCGCCGGTCACGGGCGTGCGCATGGTCAGCATGCCGGTCGCGGAGTCCCGGCGCGCGCCCCGGCCGCCGTCCCGCACCGGTCGAACGGGGGATCCGACTCTTGCCAGGCAAGGTTTCCCCATGTTTTCCTTAGGCTTGCCTCACAACGACGTTCGGACTGAGGGAGTCGGGATCAGCATGTTCGTCTGCATGTGCATCGCGGTGACCGAGGACGAGGTCCGGGCGTGCGTGCACGCCGGCGCTCGCTCGGTCGAGGACATCAGCAGGGGCACCGAGGCGTGCACCGGATGCGGAGGGTGCCGGGAGAGCATCCAGGCCCTCCTCGCCGAGACCTCGCTGGTGAATTCGACGCGCATGTGCGCGTAACTCCGTGTAATGTGATACGCGGTTTCGACGCGTATTAATGAAGTATTGCTCCCCTGCTGTTATGCAAAGCTTCCCTAACTCCACGTCACCGTGTCCTAATACGGAGAGTGACGTGTATCGTCACGCGCGTTTACGGACGACGACGAGGGGGAAGCAAACCCATGCGTGGGGACGACGAGGTAATCGCCCTGCTCAATGAGCAGCTGACGAGCGAGCTCACCGCCATCAACCAGTACTTCCTGCATGCGAAGATGCAGGGCAACTGGGGCTTCACGAAGCTTGCCGAACATACGCGTGCTGAATCCATCGAGGAGATGCAGCACGCCGAGAAAATCACCGACCGCATTCTGTTCCTGGAAGGCCTCCCGAACTACCAGCGGCTACTCCCGCTGCGCATCGGGCAAACCGTCCGCGAGCAGTTCACGTCGGATCTGGCGGTCGAGCTCGAGGTGGTGGACCGGCTGCGGCCGGGGATCGCGATGTGCCGCGCCAAGGGCGACATCACCACCGCCAACCTGTTCGAGGAGATCCTGGCCGACGAGGAAGGTCACATCGACTACCTCGAGACCAACCTCGAGCTGATCGAGAAGCTGGGCGAGCAACTGTTCCTCAGCCAGCTCGTGGAGCGCCCGCCGACAAACGGCTGACGACGTTCCTCCGGCGCCGACGCGGTCCCCCCTGAGCCCCGCGTCGGCGCCGTTTTTCGCGACCGGCGCCCGTGCCCGTGGCCCGGAACCAGCCCGTACATATATCGACGTGGCTCCCCTTTAATTCACATCGTGATATGATTAGTTGGTTGCAGCTGATTGCCTGTGTGCGGATTAGCCGCACACATTCCGCACACATTCCGCACACATTCCGCACACATTGGGGGAGCGGTCCGCGACAGCCCCGGCCGGCGGTACAACGGAATCCGACGCCTGACCGTGAGCCGGGCGTCGGCACGTGCCGCTGGCAACAGGCACCAGCACTGAGAGCGCCGATGGCACGCCTGACTGCGTCGAACTGGCGACACGTTATGTCAACCTGTCAGCGATCGGGCTGATCGGGGCGATCGAGGTTGCCGGCCTCTCCGGTCCGGCCCGGTCGAACCGCCGCCCGGCACAGACCGGACGCGGCTCGCACATACCCTGTGGAGTCTGCGGCGACGGCGGTGGGTCTGTGCCGGGGCGGGACGACGCGTGGGATCCGCAGCGCCCGCGCTGGGCGGGGACGGACAGCCTGGCTGGGCGGTACAGACGCGGGCGAGCCTCCGGAGCGCTCCGGCACGGGACGCTGGCCGCTCCCCTGGACACTCCAGTTCGCCGATAATCTACATTATGTCAACTAATCGAGCCGTGTTCCATCGCGAGCCGTGTCCCATCGGTTGGTGGAGACGGCCGCTGGGCTGACCGACGGTGCCGACGACGACTACTACGGACGACGACTACGGACGACGACCGGGACCGGCGCCGGGACGGGCTCAGCCGGCCGCTCTGGCGTCGACGTCAACACGGTCTGCACGGAGGCGACGCAACCGTCGCGGACGACGAGGGCGACATCGATTCCGGTGATCACCGGCGGTTGCCCCTCGGGGCCGAGGCCCCAGGCCAGGATGCCCATGTCATGGCTCTCGTGAAGGGGTCCACCCGGACGGAAGTCGAAGCCCGGGGCGCCGTCGAGCAGTTGCTGCACCTTGTCGTCCGGCGCTGCCTTGTCGTCCGGCGCTGCCCGGCCCGTGGACACCCCTTCGGGGCTCCTCCCCCGCATGTCCGATGATCGACTTCTTCAGTGTCGGCCACCTCGGCCGGCCGCACGGCTGAGCCGACCGAGCGGGACCGGGTGTGTCATCGACGCGGTCGCTCCCGTGCCCGGGCGCGGCGCTCACCGCCCCTGGAAGTCGGGGGTGCGGCGGGCGAGCACCTCACGCACTCCGGTCCAGGCGTCCTCGGTGCGGCACACCCGCGCCATCGCCCGGGCTTCGAGCTCCAGCTGGGCCTCGATCGGCTGCTCCCAGGTGGACAGCAGCAGGTTCTTGATCTCGCCGAACGCGCGGGTCGGACCCCGGGCCAGCTCACGCGCCAGCTCGAGCGCCGACTCCCCCAGCGCCGCGTCCTCGACGACGTCGCTGACCAGGCCGTACTCCAGCGCCTGCCCGGCGGTCCAGGTCTGGTTGCGCATCAGGAACTCCGCCGACCGCCGGACCCCGATCCGGCGGGGCAGGTACACCGACCCCCCGCCGTCGCAGAGCAGCCCGATGCCGGTGTAGCCGGCGTAGAACCGGGCCGAGCGGGCGGCCAGGCAGAAGTCGGCGGCCGCGGTCAACGCCACCCCGCCGCCGACCGCGAGCGCGTGCACGGCCGCCACCACCGGCGCGTCCATCCGGGCGAACCGGGAGATCGCGGAGTGCAGCCCGACGGTGGCGTTCTTGATGAAGACCGACAGCGCCTCGTGGTCCCTGGCCATGGTCTTCAGGTCGGCACCGACCGTGAAGTACGGCCCGGCCGCGTCGAGCAGCACCGCCCGCACGGCGCGGTTCTCGTCGCACTCGGTGGCGACCCGGCTCAGCTCGGTACAGAACCGCAGGTCGAACGGGTTGCCCCGGTCCGGCTGGTGCAGCGTCACGTGGCCGATGCCGTCCCGCACCTCGAACGCGATGGGTTCGTCGGACTTCCAGGTCTCCTTCGCTCCGGTCGGGCCGCGTCCCCGGGTCGCGCGCCCCGGGGTCGCGTGCCCCGAGATCGATCGAAGCACGCCGCCGACCTCGCCGCGTCGGGCCGGGCGGACGGGCGTCCCGGGACCCTGGTGCGGGCGGTCCGCTCCGGCTACAGTCCGGGGACCTTTACGGCGCCTGGTAGTCGGGCGCCCGACTATTGCCGGCCGACTCACTTCGGGAGCTGACCGTGTCCAGTGCGCCCACCTCCAGTGCCACCGCCGACGACCAGCTGACCGCCGAGGGACGCTACGGCGCCGACGCGATCGCCCGGTTCCGCGCCGAGGGGTGGTGGGCGGACGGCTCGGCCTGGGCGCTGCTGGACCGCTGGGCGGAGGAACGGCCGACGCAGCGGTTCGTCTCCGACGGCACGCTCGAGCTGGACTACGCCACCGCGCGGGGCCGGGCCTACCGGCTGGCGGCGTCGCTGCTGAGCGCCGGGGTGCGCCCGGGCGACCGGGTCGCCGTGCAGCTGCCGAACTGGTCCGAGTTCGCGGTCGCCTACCTGGCACTGGCCCGGCTGGGCGCGGTGATGGTCCCGATCATGATGGTCTACCGCGGCTCCGAGGTGCGGCATGTGCTGCACAACTCGGCCGCGGTCGCCGTCATCACCACCGGCCGGTTCCGCGGCCACGACCATGCGGAGATGTTCCGGTCGCTGCGCCCGGACTGCCCGGACGTGCACACGCTGGTCGTCGTCCGCTCCGAGGCCGGTGAGGGCGAGCTGGCCTTCGACGAGGCCTGCGACGTCGACGCCGGCACCGCGATGCCCGCCCCCGAGGAGCTCGGCCCGGAGCGCGACCCGGACCTCCCGCACCTGATCGTCTACACCTCCGGCACCGAGTCCACCGCCAAGGGCTGCGTGCACACCTGGAACACCATCAACTTCAGCGGCCGGGGGCTGGCCACCGACGTCTTCCGGATCACCCCGGACGACGTGATGTTCATGCCGTCCCCGGTGGCCCACGCGACCGGGTTCGTCGTCGGGTTCCTGGTGCCGCTGACCGTGGGCGCGCAGACGCACCTGATCGACGTGTGGGAGCCGAACGAGGGCCTCCGCCGGATCGAGAAGTACCGCTGCACGATGACCGCCACCGCCACCCCGTTCGTCCGGATGGCGCTGGACACCGACCCGCTGGACACCGACCCGCTGGACACCGACCCGGCGCAGCGCCCGGACGTGTCCTCGATGAGCTTCTGGCTGTGCGCCGGGGCGCCCATCCCCGAGGCGCTGGCCCGGGAGTTCTCCTCGGTGTTCGACGGCGGCCGGCTGATGCCGCTGTACGGCTGCTCGGAGGTCATGGCGGCGGTGTGCTGCCACCTGGAGGACGACCTGGAGCGGGTGTCCCGCTCGGACGGCTCGCCCGCGGTGCGGGGTATCGAGATCAAGGTCGTCGACTCGGACGGCCGCGACCTGCCCACCGGGCAGGAGGGCGAGATCTGCTACTGGGGTCCGGGCGCGGTGCTGGGCTACTGGCGGGAGCCGGAGCGCACATCGGCCACCATCGACGGCGCCGGCTGGCACCACACCGGCGACCTCGGCAAGCTCGACGCGGACGGCTACCTGCGGGTCACCGGCCGGCTCAAGGACATCATCATCCGCGGCGGGACCAACATCAGCGCCGGTGAGGTGGAGGGCCACGTCGTCGCCCACCCCCGGGTCCGGGAGGTCGCCGTCGTCGCCTACCCGGACGACCGGCTGGGTGAGCGCGCCTGCGCCGTAGTCGTGCCGACCGACGACCGGGAGCTGACCCTGGCCGACATCACCGACTTCCTGCGCGCGGAGCGGGACATCTCCACCCAGAAGCTGCCCGAGCGGCTGGTCGTGGTGGACGAGCTGCCGATGACCGCGTCCGGCAAGGTGCAGAAGTTCAAGCTCCGCGAGCTCGCGGTGCGCGGCCCGGACGCCTGACCGGCTCGGCAGCGTCCGGCCGGGGCCCGGCGACAGCCGGCAGCGGTCGGCCCGGCAGCAGGGCCGGGCAGCGGTCAGCTGGTCAGCGAGCCCCAGGCGTAGGTCTGCTTGGCCAGCTTGAGGTACATGAACGTCTCGGTGCTCAGGATGCCCTCGATCGGCCGGATCTTGTCGTTCAGCACCTCGAGCAGGTGCTGGTCGTCGCGGCAGATCACCTCGACCAGCAGGTCGAAGCTGCCCGCGCAGAGCACCACGTAGTGCACGTCGGTGAGCTCGGCCAGCTCGGCCGCCACCCGGTGCAGGTCACCGTTGACCCGGATGCCGACCATCGCCTGCCGGGCCAGGTCGACGTCCAGCGGGTCGGTCACCGCGACGATCTGCATCGTGCCGTCGCGCAGCAGCCGCTGCACCCGCTGCCGGACCGCGCCCTCGGACAGCCCGACGGCCTTGGCCAGCGTCGTGAACGAGGTCCGGCCGTCCCGTTGCAGCAGCGCGATCAGCGACCGGTCGACCGAGTCCAGGCCGCGCGGGGCGCGGACCGCCTCGGCCTGCCGGTCCGGTTCGACGGTCATCCGCTCCTCCGGTTCGACGCACGACTCGGCACAGCGTATCCACCGGGGCTCCGGCGCGGCGCCGACCACCGCGGTCAGAGCAGCGTGTAGGCCTTGGTGAGCACGTCGCGGAGGATCTGCTCGATCTCGTCGAACTCGGCGGGACCGCAGATCAGCGGCGGGGCGAGCTGGACCACCGGGTCGCCCCGGTCGTCGGCCCGGCAGTACAGGCCGGCGTCGAACAGCGCGGTGGACAGGAAGCCGCGCAGCACCCGCTCGCACTCCTCGTCGGTGAACGACTCCTTCGTCGCCCGGTCCTTGACCAGCTCGATGCCGTAGAAGTAGCCGGCGCCGCGCACGTCACCGACGATCGGCAACTCGGACAGCCGGCCGAGCATTGCCCGGAAGGTGCTCTCCTGCTCGAGGACCCTGCCGTAGAGGTCCTCCCGCTCGAACAGGTCCAGGTTGGCCAGCGCCACGGCGCAGGCCACCGGATGGCCGCCGAAGGTGTAGCCGTGCGGGAAGATCGTCTCTCCGTGCAGGAACGGCTCGGCGAGCCGGTCGGACACGATCGCCGCGCCGAGCGGGGCGTAGCCCGAGGTCATCCCCTTGGCGCAGGTGATGATGTCGGGCTGGTAGCCGTACCGGCCGGCGCCGAACGCATGGCCCAGCCTCCCCCAGGCGCAGATCACCTCGTCGGACACCAGCAGCACGTCGTGCCGGTCGCAGATCTCCCGGACCCGCTGGAAGTACCCGGGCGGCGGCGGGAAGCAGCCGCCCGCGTTCTGCACCGGCTCCAGGAACACCGCGGCCACCGAGTCGGCCCCCTCGGCGAGGATGGCCGCCTCGATGGAGTCGGCGGCCCACCGGCCGAACGCCTCGAGGTCGTCGCCGTGCTCGGGCGCCCGGTAGAAGTTCGTGTTGGGCACCTTGCGCGCGCCGGGCACCAGCGGTTCGAACGGGATGCGGTGCTCGGGAATGCTGTTCAGCGCCAGGGCACCGTGTGTGGTGCCGTGGTAGGCGATGGTCCGGCTGATCACCTTGTACTTGGTGCCCTTGCCGGTGAGCTTGAAATACTGCTTGGCCAGCTTCCACGCGGTCTCCACCGCCTCGGAGCCACCGGTGGTGAAGAAGACCCGGTTCAGGTCGCCGGGGGCGACGGCCGCGATCCGCTCGGCCAGGTCGACGGCGGTGGGGTGCACCAGGCCCCACAGCGGGAAGTACGCGAGCTGGCCGGCCTGGCGGGCGGCCGCCTCGGCGAGCTCGCGCCGGCCGTGCCCGGCCTGCACCACGAACAGCCCGGAGAGCCCGTCGAGGTAGCGGCGGCCGGCCTCGTCGTAGACGTAGGCACCCTCCCCCCGGACGATCACCGGGACTGACTCGGTCGTGTATGCCGACAGCCGCGAGAAGTGCGGCCACAAGTGCGCTTCGGCACGCCGGTTGGTCGAGGACGGGTTCGGCGCCGTTGCGGTCATGACGGATCAGCTTCCACAGTGGAGGGTCGACGGGTGACGACATCAATTACCGCACGGCGGAACGTCAACTACAACTGATTACGTATCAGATCACCACGAACGCTACGATTTTCTTTTTTCGCGGCCCGCTCGGCAGCGCCGCTAGTACCGTCGGGCCGGTGAGCGGGTACTGGGTGCGCTACAGGTCGGTCGTCGACGAGCAGATCGAGCGGGCGCAGCAGCGCGGCGAGTTCGACAACCTGCCCGGCAAGGGCAAGCCCCTGCCCGGTCTGCACGGCCCGGACGACGAGCTGTGGTGGGTGCGCGGCTACGTCGAACGGGAAGGCCTCTCCGGCGACACGTTGCTGCCGCCCGAGCTGCGGCTGCGCAAGGAGGTCCAGCGGCTGCCCGATCTGGTGCGCGAGCTCGGCACCGAGGACGCGGTCCGGGAGGCGGTCCGCGAGCTGAACCTGGAGATCGTGCACTGGATCCGCAACCCCAGCGGGCCGAACATCGTGCTGGGCCCGGTGAACGCGGACCGCATCGTGGCGGGCTGGCGCGAGCACCGACGGGCTCGGCCGCCCGCCCCACCCTCGGCCTCCGCCGATGCGCCGGGGGTGGCCTCCGCCGGCGTACCGGCTCCGGCGGCCGAACCCACCCGGCGCCGCTGGTGGCGTGGCCGGCGCCGGGCCGGCTGAACGTCGGGCGGGCCGGCCACCGAGCCCCGACCCATCCCGCCGACACCGCGCGGCGATGCGTCACGTTCGGCGTCCGGTGCAGTTGAATGGGCTGCGCGCGGCGTCGAACGCTCCCCGGGCGCCACGTTCTGGACGAGAGGGTCTCTCCGTGTCGAACGACGTCGTGAGTGTCTACACGCTGGTCATGGGTGATGAGTACGGGCCGGCGACGGTCAGCGTGCACTCCTCGGCCGAGATGGCCTGGCGGGCACTGGACCGCGAGGTCCGCGCCCGCTGCGGGCTGCGCCCTCGGCCCCGGCGGGTGGTGAACCCGGACGCGGCGACCCGGCTGGCGGACGCGTGGCGCTCCGGCGACGCCGAGGCCCGGTTCTGGCAGATCCGGCCGCACCAGCTGCCGCTGCTGATCCCGAGCGCCAGTCGGCCGCTGGTCGCCGCACACCGGTAGCCGTCCCGGCTCGACCACCGGCCCGGCGGGTGGCCCCCGAACCTGGTCGGTGCGGCGGACGGCGCGCCCGCGATCATGTCCGGATGGTGACCAGCGACCGCCCTGACCCGGCCGCCGGCGGTCCGGCCGCCAGGGTGCCGCCCGACCGTATGCCGCTGACCGTGCTCTCGCCGCACGGCCGCTCCTACATCTGGACGCGCAAGACGCCGGTCCGGCTGGCCGGCACCGTGCGGGTGGCCGGCACCGAGCGCGCGGTGGACTGCCGGGGGCTGCTCGACGACTCGGTCGGCTACCACGCGCGGCGGACCGACTGGCACTGGTGCGCGGGCGTCGGAACCACCCGGGACGGCCACCCGGTGACCTGGAACCTGGTGTCCGGGGTGCACGACATCCCGCCCCGCACCGAGCGGGCGGTGTGGCCGCAGGGGTGCCCGGTGCCGGCCGGCGCGATGCGGATGTCCGACCGGCTCGACCGGGTGTGCACCGAGGACGGCGGTGACCTGCGGTTCGCCGCAACGGCCGCGCGATGCCGCGACGACCGGGCGCTCGGCGGCCTCGTGCGCAGCCGCTACGCGCAGCCGTTCGGCTCGGTCACCGGGACCCTGCCCGGCGGGTTGGAGCTGGCGGACGGCTACGGCGTGCTGGAGCGGCACAGCGCGCTCCGGTGAGGCGTGGTTGCCCTGAGAACGCTCGTTCTCTACGCTTCGGCCCATCAGCCGACCGTGGAAAGAGGCCCCGGTGAACCAGCGACCCCCACTCCCCCCGTTCTCCCGCGAGGATGCGCTGAAGAAGGTGCAGGCCGCCGAGGACGCCTGGAACACCCGAGACCCGGAGCGGGTGTCGCTGGCGTACACCGAGGACTCCGAGTGGCGCAACCGCGACCAGTTCCTGCGCGGGCGCCCGGCGATCGTCGAGTTCCTGACGGCCAAGTGGGAGCGCGAGCTGGACTACGCGCTGCGCAAGAGCCTCTGGAGCCACGACGGGAACCGGATCGCGGTGCGCTTCCAGTACGAGTGCCACGACGCCGGCGGGCAGTGGTACCGCAGCTACGGCAACGAGCTGTGGGAGTTCGACGAGAACGGCCTGATGCGCCGCCGCGAGGCCAGCATCAACGACCTGCGGATCACCGAGGCGGATCGCCGGATCCTGGGCCCGCGCCCGGAGGCCGAGCACGGCCAGGAGATCCCGCTGCGCTGACCCGGCCGCGCCCCGGGCGGCTGCCCCGCTGTCAACCCTGGCCGAGGCCGGCCTTCAGCGTGGCCACCCGCAACTGTGGCCCGGGCGGGTTGCCGCTGCAGCCGGTGCCGTCCACCGGCACGTACAGCGATGCCGTCTCCCCCGGCGGGTACACCCGCAGGCCCCGGGTCGGCACCGGGCGGCAGGCCGCCTCGTCGTAGTTGCGCACCTGGACCATCGCCAGCATCGCCGAGGCCACCGCCCCGGGAGCCAGGGTCACCGGCGACCCCGCGACTCCGTCGTGCTCGGCGGCCGGACCGACCTGGTCGCCCACGTCGCCGGCCACGTACGACACCCCGGGGAACCCGCGCAGTACACACGTCTGGTTGTCCAGGTTGGTGAACCGCAGCGGTACGTACACGGTGCCCGCCGCCCCCTCGCTCGTCCCGAGCGTCACCGACAGGCCACCCGAGCGGCAGGCCACCGGGGAGGCGCCGCCGGGCAGCGCGCGCGGTGGCACCGTCGCCGTCGTGCCGCTCGGGGACGCGCTGCTCGGGGACGAGGCCGGGTTCGACGGAGCCGGCGGTTCGGTCGACTCGCTCGGCGCGGTCGGCTCACTCGCGGACGGCGGCTCCGGCGCGGCCGGTGCGCGCACGGTGGGCGCGCTCGCACACCCGGCGAGCAGCGTGCCGGTGAGCGCCGCCGCGGCGACCACCGCCGGCGCACCGCTCCGCCACGCCGCACCTCGATCGCCGTTGTGCCTGCTCATCCACTCCCCCGGTCCGCCACGGCCGCGCCCCGACCGGGGCCGTACCGGCCCGCCTCGGCGCCGCACGGCACCCGGGCAACGATCATCGGCGGGCACCGCAGGCTATCGCGCGCGGCGGGCGGGCCTGATCACCGAGGGTCGGACGGTGTGCCGGGCGGTCCGTGGCCCGCGAGCTGTCGGCGGTCGTCGGAGGGGCAGCTGCCGCTCAGCGCAGGGTCTGGCGGTGTGTGGGCCAACCGCCGGTCATGCGCTGCGCGGGCACCCGGGGCGCCGCCACCGCCAGCCACCGGTCCAGCGTGTCCCGGACGGTGGTGAGCGGAGGCCGGTCGGCCGCGTCCGCCGCCAGGCAGGCCGTCAGCAGGCGGTGGTGCGCGCTGTGCCCGGGCAGGTGGGTGAGCGCGCCGGAGGCCGCCGCGCGCAGCCCCGCCCCCGGGTCGTCGTGGTCCCCCCTCGGCGCCCACCCGGTGAGCGCGTAGGAGATCGTCGCGGCCAGCTGCCACGAGTCGGATGCGGGGGTGGCCGGCTTGCCCACCGCCACCTCGGGCGCCAGGAACGCCGGCGTCCCCACCACCACGCCGTGCAGTGTGATCGTCCGGTCACCGCGGGCCCTGGCGATGCCGAAGTCGATCAGGTGGGGTGCGCCGCGCGCATCCAGCACCACGTTGCCCGGCTTCACGTCGCGGTGCAGCACACCCTGGCCGTGCGCGGCGGCCAGCGCGTCGGCCAACTGCCGCCACATCCGGGCGGCGGCCACATCATCCACCGGGCCGCGCGCGGCCACCAGGTCGCCGAGGGACTGCCCGTCCACGAACTCCATCACGATGACGAGGCCGTGCAGACCGGCCAGGCCGGGGTCGGTGCGGCTGTCCAGCATGTCCAGGATCCGCACGCAGTTCGGGTGGCGCACGGTGCCGAGCGCCCGCGCCTCCCGGCGGATCCGCTGCTCGGTGTCGTCGTCCGGGGCGTGGGCGGACTTCACCGCCACCCAGCGGTCGGCCACCCGGTCGCGGGCCAGCCACACCCCGCCGAAACCGCCCTCGCCGAGCCGCCGGACCAGCTCGAACCGGCCGACCGCGGGGTCGAGCAACGTACGGGGCGCCCGCGCGCCCGGCAGTGCGGCGCCCGGCAGTGCGGCGCCCGGCAGTGCGCCGGGGGCCGGGGCCAGCGGCGGGGCACCGTTCGGGGACGGTGCCGGGGCCGGCCCACCGGCCGCCCAGGACGGCGTCCGCCACGACTCCCGCAGCCGACGGACCTGCTCGCGCGCGGTACGCCGCAGCCCGTCCCACGGGGTCTCGGGCGGGGTCGCCGGGTTCGCGGCCGGCGAGCCCGTCGGGTGCGGCCAGCGGGCCGACCCCGCTCTGCCCGACCGCGCGCTCGCTCCGGACACACCCGACCCGCCGTGCGCCCCACCCGCTCCGGACACACCGGACCGGCCGCTGTGCAGCCCGGCCGCGCTCGCCTTGCCCGGCCCGGCCGCGCTCGCCTTGCCCAGCAGCCCTGCCGTACCGACCTTGCCCAACACACCGGCCGCGCCCGCCTTACCCAGCAGGCCGCCCGCGGCGGAGGCGCCCGCCGTGCCCCTCGCGCCACCCGTACCGGCCGAGCCCAGCGCCCTACCCGCGCCGGCCTTGCGCGGAACAGCGCCCGAGGCGCCGGGCATACCCGCCCTGCCGACCAGGCCTCCCGCGCCGAACAGGCCGCCCGCGCCGAACACGCCGCCCTTGCCGGCACCGGCGGCGACGCCCTTGCCGGATGCGCCGGCACCGGCGGCGACGCCCCGCCCGGCCGCGCCGACCCCGCCGGGCCGGCCGAGCACACCGGCACGGGGGGACGCACCGGAGCGGCCGGAGGCGGCCCCGCCGGAACTCCCCGGGGCGGCGCCCCACCGCGCGGGCCTGGCCGGCGGCGGCACGCACAGCACGAGCAGCACGCCGCCGACCGTGCCCAGCACCACGCCGACCCACAGCTGCGCGGTCGCGCCCGCCGGCATCCGCCCGGTCAGCAGGGCCAGCACGAGCACCGGCAGCCAGAAGAACCGGCTGGCCCACGCCGAGCCCCGGCGCAGCGCCAGCCGGCCCTGCATCCAGACGGCCACCACCGCGCACAGCGGCAGGCACACCAGCGGCACGAAGAACAGGGCGGCACGCAACGGGCCGTCGCTGAGCGCCTCGGACACCGACCCGGAGCCGAGGTAGCCGCGCTGGCTCACCCCGAAGCAGGTCGAATCGGCCAGCGACGCCCGGCCGCCACCGCCGTCCAGGACGCCGAGGCCGCCACCGCGGGCCGCTCGCCGGAACACGGCGCCCACCGCGTCGAACGCCAGCCACGGCAGGACGCCGCAGCCGAGGATCGCGGCGGCGACCACGAGCCCTCCGCCCGCGCCGTCCGCGCGGCGGCGCGCCAGTGCCACGGTCAGCGCGGCCGCGGTGGGCAGCAGACCGACGAGCACCCCGAACGCCGTGACGGCCCAGGCCCAGTCGCCCGGGCACGCGTCGGTGTGCAGGGCGCCGCGCAGCCACGCCAACACCGAGCCGACCAGCGGAACCACGATCACCACCCGGTGCCGCCCTCCTCCCGGCCGTCCGCTGCGCACCACTATGGCACCGGCCGCCCCTCGGGGGTGGCGCCGAGGCCGATCCGTGGCCGAACCGGCGCCCAGCGGTCCCCGTCGGCGGTCCGGCGCCCGATGGTGCCCGCACGGTCGCTGACACGCAAAGTTACTCGGGAGTAGAATCGCGGGTGCACGTGTGCAGAGGAAGGACCCCGCCAATGCCCACCGCACCTCCCGGCACACCGGAACAGACCGCCGTCGGCATCGTCGGCACCGGTTCCTACCTGCCCGAACGGGTCGTCCCGAACGCCGAGGTCGCCGCGCCGGCCGGCGTCGACGCGGAGTGGATCGAGCGCAGGACCGGCATCCGGTCCCGCCGCCGGGCCGCCGTCGACGAGGCCACCTCCGACCTGGCCGCGCACGCCGCCCGGTCCGCGCTGGCCGCCGCCGGGGTGCACGCCGAGGAGCTGGCCTACGTCGTGGTGGCCACCTCCACCCCCGACCAGCCGCAGCCCGCCACCGCCGCCTTCGTGCAGGACCTGATCGGTGCCCGCAACGCCGCCGCGTTCGACCTCAACGCGGTGTGCAGCGGGTTCCTCTACGCGATGACCAGCACGGCCGCGCTGCTCGGCCCCGGGGGCTACGGCGGTTACGGCCTGGTGATCGGCGCCGACGTGTACAGCCGGATCCTGGACCCGACCGACCGGCGGACCGCGGTGCTGTTCGGCGACGGCGCGGGTGCGGCGGTGCTCGGCCCGGTACCGGCCGGTCAGGGCATCCTGCGCACGGTGCTGGCCTCGGACGGCGCCTACCGGGACCTGATCAAGGTGCCCGGCGGTGGGTCCCGGCAGCCCCCGTCGGCGGCCACAGTGGAGGCCGGGGCGCACTGGTTCCAGATGATCGGCCGCGAGGTGCGCGACTACGTGGCGAAGAACGTGCCGCCGCTGCTCGACGAGGTGCTCTCGGCGAGCGGGCTGACCGTCGACGCGGTCGATCACTTCGTCCCGCACCAGGCGAACGGGCTGATGCTCGACGACCTCGCGGACCGGGTCGGGCTGGCCGGCCGGCTGCGCACCACCGTGGCCGAGTACGGCAACACCGGCGCGGCGTCGGTGCCGATCACCCTGGACCGCACGGTGCGCCGGGGCGAGGTGCGGCCGGGCCAGCTGGTGCTGCTCACCGCGTTCGGCGGCGGGATGGCGATGGCGGCGGCCACGGTCCGCTGGGCGGGCTGAGCCGGGTCAGGCCCGGGAGCCGACGAGCGCGTCGACCCCCGGTTCGGCCACGTCGGCGTACCCGGACAGCCCGAGCGTGATATCCAGCTCGGTCACCAGGCAGCGAAGCACGTGCCGCACGCCCTGCTCGCCGCCGAGCGCGAGCCCGTAGACGTAGGGCCGGGCCACCAGCACCGCGTCGGCGCCGAGGGCCAGCGCCTTGAACACGTCCGACCCGGTGCGCACCCCGGAGTCGAACAGCACCGCCGCCCGCCCGTCCACGGCGGCCACGATCCCGGGCAGCGCGTCCAGCGCGGCGACGGCCCCGTCGATCTGCCGGCCGCCGTGGTTGGACACCACGATCCCGTCCATCCCGGCCTCGAGGGCGGCCAGCGCGTCGTCCGGGTGCAGGACGCCCTTGAGCACGATCGGCCCGTCCCAGTGCTGACGCAGCAGCGGCAGCCGATCCCACCGCAGCGCGGTGCCGGTGAACATCGGCACCCAGCGGCCGACGGCGGCCATCAGGTCGTCCTCGGGGGCGGCGGCCAGCCCGGCCCGGAAGGCGGGGTCGGAGAACGGGATCGCGGTGCCCACCCCGCGCAGGAACGGCAGGTAGGCCTGGTCCAGGTCGAGCGGCCGGTAGCCCAGCGTCCAGGTGTCCAGGGTGTGTAGCCGGCGGCCCGGGCCCGGTTGAGCAGGCTCACCGTGACGTCGTCCTCGGTCGGCCAGTAGAGCTGGAACCAGCGCGGCCCGTCGCCGGACGCCTCGGCCACCTCCTCCAGGGTGTGCGAGGCGGCGGTGGACAGCACCATCGGGACGCCGAGCCCCGCCGCCGCCCTGGCCACCGCGAGCTCGCCGTCGGGGTGCGCGATGGACAGCACGCCCACCGGCGCGACCAGCACCGGAGCCGGCAGCTCGGTGCCCAGCACCGTCCGCGCCAGCCGGCGGGAGGTGGTCTCGCGCAGCATCCGGGGGACGATGCGCCACCGGTCGAACGCCGCGCGGTTGGCCCGCATGGTGGCCCCGCTGCCCGCGCCGCCGGCGATGTAGCCGTACGGCCCGGGCTCGAGCCGGTCACGGGCCGCGTCGCCGAGGGTGGTCAGATCGGTGGGCAGCGGAGGCACCGAGCCGGACAACCCGCCCAGGTAGATCTCGGCCTGGTACGCCGCCGCGGGAACAACCGGGGGGGTCGGTGTGGTCATATCGGGAGGCTAGTCGCGGCCGCGGGGCGGTCGTGCCCAGGCGAGCGAGCCGACCCGAGAGGAACGTCCATGAGCCTCACCCGGCTACCCGGGCCGCTGGCGGGTACGCCCGACCAGCTGACCAACTACTCGATCGACGGGCCGAAGCACCGGCTGCTGATGCACCCCTTCCCGCGCCGGGTGCGCGCGGAGATCGACGGGGTCACCGTGCTGGACACCCGCGACGGGGTACTGCTGCACGAGACCGGCCTGCTGCCGCAGCTGTACGTGCCCGAGGCCGACCTGCGGGCCCGGCTGCTGGAGCCCACCGACCACTCGACGCACTGCCCGTTCAAGGGCGACGCCTCGTACCGGTCGATCAAGGTCGGCGACCGGGTGGCGGAGAACGCGGTGTGGCACTACCCGGAGCCGATCGGGACGGCGTCCTGGCTGCGCGGTTACGCGGCGCTGTACTGGGGTGCCGCCGACCGGTGGCTGGACGAGGACGACGAGGCGGTCGGCCACCTGCCCGACCCGTTCCACCGGGTCGACGTGCGCGCGACCGGCCAGCGGGTACGGGTGCTGGCCGGGGAGTCAGTGCTGGCCGACTCGTCGAACGCGCTGGTGCTGTCCGAGACGGCGCTGCCCAACCGCTACTACCTGCCCACGGCCGACGTGGACCTCGACCGGCTGACCGCCAGCGACACCCGCACGGTGTGCTCGTACAAGGGCGCCGCCGAGTACTGGACGCTGCGCGGCGGGAACGGCACCGACGGCGAGGTGGCCGACGTGGCGTTCGGATACCCCCGGCCGCTGCCCGAGGCGGCCCGCATCGCCGACCACGTGTGCTTCCTGCACGACTCGCTGGTCACCGAGGTCGACGGCAAGCCGATCTAGCCGGCCCTGGCGGTCCGCCGGCCAGCGCGGTGGCCGGCGGGCGGCCAGGACGGGCGGCTCAGAGCTTGCGGAGCCGGATCCGGGTCACCGCGTGGTCGGGTCCCTTGCCGAGCACCAGGGTGGCCCTGCCCCGGGTGGGCGCGATGTTGTCCCGCAGGTTCGGGCCGTTGATCTCGTCCCAGAGCTGCTCCGCCCGGGCCACCGCCGAGGCGTGGTCCAGGTCGGCGTAGCGGCGGAAGTAGGACGCCGGGTCGCGGAAGGCGGTCTCCCGCAGCCGCAGGAACCGTTCGATGTACCAGCGACGTACGTCCTCCGGGGCGGCGTCCACGTACACCGAGAAGTCGATGAAGTCGCTCACCGCGAGCCCGCTGGTGCGCCCGTCCCTGCTTGACGGCGCGGGCTGCAGCACGTTCAGCCCCTCCAGCAGCAGGATGTCCGGGCGGCGCACGGTGACCTGCTGGTCGGCCACGATGTCGTAGACCAGGTGCGAGTAGACGGGCGCCCGCACGGTGTCTTTGCCGCCCTTGACCTCGGTGACGAAGCGCAGCAGCGCGCGCCGGTCGTAGGACTCCGGAAACCCCTTGCGCGCCATCAGCCCGCGCGCCTCCAGCTCCGCGTTCGGGTGGAGGAACCCGTCGGTGGTGATCAGCTCCACCCGGGGGTGCTGCGGCCACCGGGCCAGCAGCGTGCTCAGCAGCCGGGCGGTCGTCGACTTGCCGACCGACACCGACCCGGCGATGCCGATCACGAACGGCGTGCGGGCCGGCTGGTCGCCGAGGAAGCTCCGGTAGGCGCGGTAGAGCTGGCCGCCCTCCTGGACGTGCAGGTTGAGCAGCCGGGACAGCGGGAGGTAGACGTGCCGGACCTCGTCCAGGTCGACCTCGTCACCCACGCTGCGGATCTGCTCCAGCTCGGCGGCGGTCAGCGGCAGCGAGATCGACTCGCCCAGCCGCGCCCAGGAGGGCCGGTCGAAGTCGACGAAGGGGGACGAGGAGCGCGACCCGTTGGTCTGGCTCCCCGACATCTTGGTCATCGCGTTCCCCATGGCGGTCCCGCTCACTGGTTGATCGACATGACCGCGTACTCCACCACGTTCACCGACGGCGGAGTGCCCAGCACGTGCAGCACGGCGTCGGCCACCGACTGCGGGGCCAGCCCGTCGGACCGCAGCCGCTCCCGGAACCGGTCGTTGTACTCGCCGGCCGGCCAGTCCGCCGCGATCCCGGTGTCCACCATGCCGGGCGAGATCGTGGTGACCCGGATGCCGTGGCCGGCCAGCTCCATGCGCAACGCGTCGCCGAGGGCGTGCACCGCGAACTTGGTGGCCGAGTAGACGCCGGACTGGTGCGTGGGAACCCGCCGCCCGGACATCGATGAGACGTTCACCACGCTGGGTGACGTGCCCTGCTTCAGATGGGGCAACGCGGCCTGCGTGGTGGCCAGCAGACCCAGCACGTTCACCTCGAACATCGCCCGCCAGGCCGCCGGGTCCATGTCGGACAGCGAGCCCACGGTGAACAGCCCGGCGGAGTTGACCAGGGCGTCCAGCCCGCCGAGCCGTTCAGCGGCCCGGTCGACGGCCTCGCCCACAGCTGTCTCGTCGGTGATGTCGCAGGTCACGGGCACGCCGCCGGCGATCTCGTCGACCAGCGAGGCGAGCCGGTCACCGTCGCGGGCGAGCAGGCCCACCCGTGCCCCGCCGCGCACCAGGCCACGCGCGACGGCCGCGCCGATGCCTGCCGATGCCCCGGTCACCAGGACCCGCCGGCCGCCCAGTTCGCCCGCCATGGCCGGAAACCTACCCGCGGTTGCTCCGACCGGCTGGTTCCGGGGCAGGACCCGGAGATCCGGTCAGGGGATCTCCTCCGCCGGGACCTCGACGTTGAACTCCTTGTACCGGTTGGCGTCGGTGGTGACGAGCGGCCAGCCCCGGCGCTGCGCGCAGGCCACCGCGTGGGCGGCCTCGAGGTCGCCGGGCTCGAGCTGGCCGACGGCGCGGGCCCGGTCCGCGTCCAGGTCGTCGATCACCGTGTTGGGCAGCCTCAGCAGCACCTCGAGCACCGGGTGGTGCTTGTCATCCAACTGCGACCAGGCCGCCGCCACCGCGGCCGAGGGCAGTACCAGAACCATGTGTTCCTCGACGACCGTCCACACCAGTGCGGCCGCGTACACCGAGCGCTGGGAGGCGAAAGCCATGACGGCGGAGGCGTCGAGGACGCGCCCCCCGATCACGCGACCTGCTGGTCCGCCGGGGGAAGCCCCAGGTCACGACGGACGGCATCCAGGGCCTCCTGAGGAGGCCGGCCGCCGAGGATGCGTTCCAACTCGTCCAACGCCTGATTTCGCTCGAGCTGGCTCCGTAACGCGTCGGCCACGAAGGCGGACAGGCTCGCCGCGGCGCCGCTGCGCACCGCAATTCGAGCGTTGGCCACCAGCTCAGGCGGCAGGGTGACCGTAATCCGCTCGGATCCCATGCGTGAAAGATACCGGTGAATACGAACTCCCGTGCCGGGGGGTATGCATCCGGCCACACTCCGCACACGAACCGCGTCGCTCGGACGATCACCAGGACCGCCCGGTCGGGACGGCGCGCCCCGTCGGCGGTGTCGTCGGTGGTGTCGTCGGCCGTGTCGTGGTGGGTGTCCAGGGGAGTGGCTGGCGCGGCCTCAGCTTCGCACCGGGCGAGTGATGGCGCACGGGGCCTGGGAGGTGTACGACTCACACGTGGACGGACTCGGCGTCATCGCCCTCGTCGTCGGACTCTCGGTCGCGCTGTCGTCACCGACCCGAGGGGCGGGCCGGCGCGACATCCCAGTCGAGGTGTGGGCCTGGATCCTGGTGGCCGCCGCCGCGCTGCTGATCCTCGCCGCCGCTCTCGCCCCGCCGACGCCCCGGTGACGCCCCGCTGACGCCCCGGTGACGCCCCGCTGACGCCCCGGTGGCCCGGTCGCCGGTGGCACCGGTCACCCGGGTCCCCGCCACCGTGCGCCGCACCTGCGTCCTCGGTTAGCCTCACCTAACGACGTGGTCGGGGACGTACCCGGCCGGCCGGAGGTGGGAGTGCCCGTGGCGGTCGCCGGGACGCGCGCCGCGCCCAGGTCGCCCGGCGGACCGCCGCCGCGACGGAACCGGGGTTCGCTGCGCGCCGCGGGCCTGCTCGCCGCCCTCGCGGTGCTCGCCGCGGTGGCGCTGCTGAGCGTGGCCGTGGGAGCCAAGGCGATCCCGCCGGCGACCGTGCTGCACGAGCTGCTGCACCCGAGCGGCTCCGAGGACAGCGTGATCATCCAGAGCCTGCGGATCCCGCGGACCCTGCTCGGCATCGCGGTGGGGGCGGCGCTCGGGCTGGGCGGCGCGCTCATGCAGGCGCTGACCCGCAACCCTCTGGCCGACCCCGGCATCCTCGGCGTGAGCGCCGGCGCGGCCGCCGCGGTGGTGGCCGCGATCGGGCTGCTCGGGCTGACCTCGCCGTCGTCCTACGTCTGGTTCGCGCTGCTCGGCGCGGCCGCGGCCGCCGTGCTGGTGTACCTGCTCGGTTCCCGGGGACGCTCGGCCGCCACGCCGGTGCGGCTCGCGCTCGCCGGCTCGGCGATCAGCGCCGTGCTGCTCGCGTTCATCCACGGTGCGACGGTGCTCGACCAGGACCTGCTGGACCAGTACCGGTTCTGGGCGGTGGGAACGCTCGCCGGGCGGCCGCTGTCCACGCTCGCCCAGACCGGCCCGTTCCTGCTGGTCGGAGCAGTCGTCGCGGTCGCGCTGGCCCGCCCGCTCAACGCGCTCGCGCTCGGTGAGGAGACCGGCAGGGCACTCGGCGCGCACCTCGGGCGGACCCGGGCGCTGGGCGTGCTGGCCATCACGCTGCTGTGCGGCGCGGCGACGGCCACAGCGGGCCCGATCGGCTTCGTCGGGCTCACCGTCCCGCACGCCGCGCGCCGGGTCGCCGGCTCGGACCAGCGCTGGATCCTGGCCTACTCGATGACGCTGGCGCCGATCCTGCTGCTGGTCTCCGACGTGCTGGGCCGGGTCGTCGCCCGTCCCGGCGAGGTCGAGGTCGGCATCGTGACCGCGTTCGTGGGGGCTCCGGTGTTCGTGTTCATCGCCCGCCGTGCGCGGGTGGCCCCGCTGTGACCGGCACCCGCTCCGCCCCGGCCCCGGCTCGGGCTCGGGCCCGCCGGGCCGGCGTGCTGGACGTGCGGCTGTCCCGGTACGCCGTGCGGCTGCACCGCCGCTCGCTGCTGGTGGGCGCCACGCTGGTGCTGGTGCTGACGGTGACCGCCGCGCTGAGCCTGGCCACCGGCACCTACCCGATCCCGTTCGCCGACCTGCTGCGCGCGCTGGCCGGGCAGGGCCGCGCGGCCGACGAGTTCGTGATCGGCACCCTCCGGCTGCCCCGGGTGTGCGCCGCGCTGCTGGTCGGCGCGGCACTCGGAGTCGGCGGGGCGGTCTTCCAGAGCCTCAGCCGCAACCCGCTGGGCAGCCCGGACGTCATCGGCTTCGACACCGGTGCGGCCACCGGGGCGCTGCTGGTGATCCTGCTCGCCCACGGCGGCCACTCGGCGGTCGCGCTCGGCGCGCTGGTCGGTGGCCTGGGCACGGCGCTCCTGGTGTACCTGCTGGCGATGAAGCGCGGCGTGCAGGGCTACCGGCTGATCCTCGTCGGTATCGGCATCGCGGCCATGCTGACCTCGGCGAACCAGTACCTGCTGACCCGGGCCGACATCACCGACGCGCAGGCCGCCGCCGTGTGGCTGACCGGCAGCCTGCACAACCGGAGCTGGGACGACGTGCTGCCGGTCGCGGTCGCCGTCCCGGTGCTGCTGCCGGTGGCGGTCGGCCTCGGGCGGCCGCTGCGGATGCTCGAGCTGGGCGACGACATGGCGGGCGCGCTGGGGGTGCCGGCCGAGCGGTGCGGCTGTGGTCGGTGCTGGTCGGGGTCGCCCTGACCGCCGTGGCGACCTCGGCGGCGGGCCCGATCGTGTTCGTCGCGCTCGCCGCGCCGCAGGTCGCCCGCCGGCTGACCGGTGTGCCGGGGCCGAACGTGCTGCCCGCCGCGCTCACCGGCGCCGCCCTGCTGGCGGTCGGCGACCTCGGCTCGCTGCGGATGTTCTCCCCCGGTGAGCTACCGGTGGGCGTGCTGACCGGCTCGATCGGCGGGATCTACCTGGCCTGGCTGCTCGGCCGGGAGTGGCGGAGAGGACGCGGATGACCAGACTGCGCGCGGAGGCCCTGACCCTGGGCTACGACCAGCGCACCATCGTCGACCGGCTCGACGCGGAGATCCCGGACCACACCTTCACGGTGATCGTCGGGGCCAACGGGTCCGGGAAGTCGACGCTGCTGCGCGGGCTGGGCCGGATGCTCGCGCCGACGGGCGGGACGGTGTACCTGGACGGTGCGGCGATCCGCTCGCTGCCCTCGAAGGAGGTCGCCAGGCGGCTCGGGCTGCTGCCGCAGAGCCCGATCGCCCCGGACGGGATCACGGTGGCCGACCTGGTCGCCAGGGGTCGCTACCCGCACCAGGGCATCCTCCGCCAGTGGTCCGGCGCCGACCAGCGCGCCGTGGACGACGCCATGGCGGCGACGCACGTGGCCGCGCTGGCCGAGCGGTACGTCGACGAGCTGTCCGGCGGGCAGCGGCAGCGGGTGTGGCTGGCCATGGCGCTGGCCCAGGAGACCCCGATCCTGCTGCTCGACGAGCCCACCACCTTCCTGGACATCGCCCACCAGGTGGAGATCCTCGACCTGTGCGCCGACCTGCGCGAACACCAGGGCCGCACGCTGGTCGTGGTTCTGCACGACCTCAACCTGGCCTGCCGCTACGCCGGGCACCTGATCGCCATGCGGGAGGGCCGGATCGCCGAGCAGGGCCACCCCGCCGACGTGGTCACCGCCGAGCTGGTGGAGCGCGTGTTCGGGCTGCGCTGCCGGGTGATCGACGACCCGGAGAGCGGCACGCCACTGGTCATCCCGGCCGCCCGGCGGCCCGCGCGGGCCGACCCGCCCGATCCGGTGGCCTCCTCACCCACCGGCGACGGGCCCGTCCGCCGGTCCGCCGGCTGAGCCGCGGTGCCGTCCGCCGGTCCGCCAGCTGGCGGCCGGAGCGGCACCCATACTGGTCGGCATGTCACCGACCATCGTGTTCGTGCACGGGGCCTTCGGCAACGCCGCGATCTGGACCCCGGCCGCGCGCGAGCTCGCGCTGCGCGGGCACCGCACCGTCGCGCTCGACCTGCCGGGCCACGGGCTGGACGGCTCGGTCCCGCTCGCGTACCTGGGCACCGACCGGGCGGCGCTGGCCACCGAGCCCAGCGCGATGGCCGGGGTGACCACCTCCGACGACGTGGCCCTGCTGCGCGACGTGCTGGGCCGCGCCCGCGAGCACGGCCCGGTCACCCTGGTCGGCGCGAGCCGGGCCGGCCTGGCGCTGACCGCGGTGGCGAACGAGGCGCCGGAGCTGGTCGACCGGCTGGTGTACGTCACGGCGTGGTGCTGCGTGGAGCACACCGCGAGCGAGTACCTGGCGCTGCCCGAGTACGCCGACAGCCTGCTGGCCACGGTGGCCCCGCTCACCGTCGGCGACCCGGCGACCCTGGACGCGATCCGGGTGGACTGGCGGGTCACCGACCCGGAGCGGCTGGACGAGCTGCAGGAGCTGCTGCTGGCCGACGGCACCCGGGACGAGCTGCTGGCCTTCCTGCGGCTGCAGGACCCCGACGAGTACCTCGCGGTCGACGAGCGGGCAACCCGGGTCGACGCCGCCACCTGGGGCCGCGTGCCGCACAGCTATGTCCGGGTGACCGACGACCGGGCGATCCCGCCGGCGATGCAGGACCGGCTGATCGCCGAGGCCGACCGGCTCACCCCGGACAACCCGTTCGACGTGCACTCCATCCCCGGTTCGCACGTCGGCTTCCACCTGCGCCCGGGCGCCCTGGTCGACGTGCTGGGCCGGATCGCCGCGCGCTGACCCCCGCTCCCCGAGCGCGCACCCCGAGCGCCCGACGAAGTGTCGATTGCGGCCGTCCCGGCGGGCCAGCAGAGTGGAGCGGTGACCGCCGCCGCAGCGCTCGACCCGACCCGGTTGCTCGACACCGCGCTCGCCGAGGCCCGCGCCGGCCTGGCCGAGGGCGGCATCCCGATCGGCGCCGCGCTGTTCGCCGCCGACGGCGCGCTGCTCGGCCGAGGCCACAACCGGCGGGTCCAGGACGGCGACCCGTCGATGCACGCCGAGACGGCCGCGTTCCGGGCCGCGGGCCGGCAGCGCGGATACCGGGACACGATCATGGTCACCACGCTGTCGCCGTGCTGGTACTGCAGCGGGCTGGTCCGTCAGTTCGGGATCGGCGCGGTGGTGGTCGGCGAGGCGAGCACGTTCGTCGGCGGGCACGACTGGCTGGCCGAGCACGGGGTCGCGGTGACCGTCCTGGACGACCGGCGGTGCGTCGAGCTGATGCGCGAGTTCATCGCCGCGCAGCCGGAGTTGTGGAACGAGGACATCGGCGTGGACTTCCCGTGAGCGTCGTCCCGACGATCGACCTGGCCGCGTGGCGAGCGCGCGACGCGGCGGGTGGCGTCGCGGCGGACGGCGTGGCCGAGCAGGTCGACGCCGCCCTGCGCAGAGCC
Organism: Pseudonocardia sp.; assembly: GCA_036497465.1. GTDB lineage: Bacteria > Actinomycetota > Actinomycetes > Mycobacteriales > Pseudonocardiaceae > Pseudonocardia. The sequence goes on from DASXJJ010000096.1 coordinate 32,833, forward strand.
GGGTTCATGCTGGTCACCGGGCACGGCGTGACCGAGTTGCTGCGGGATGAGGTGCGCGCGGCCGCCCGGGAGTTCTTCGCGCTGCCGGTCGCCGTGAAGGACCGCTACCGGGTCCGGATCGGTGGCCGGGGGTGGCTGCCGCCCGGGGCGGAGGCCAACGGCCGGGTAGAGGGCACACCCACCCCGCCGGACCTCAAGGAGTCGTTCGCCAGCGGTCCGGACAGCAGCACCGGGATCCCGGACGTCGACGCGGTGTGGTTTCCGCCCAACGTCTGGCCCGAGCCGGTGCCGGGGCTACGGGACGCGGTGACCCGGTACACCGCCGCGATGCGCGCGGTCTCCGACGACCTGCTGCGGCTGTGCGCGGGCTCGCTGGGGCTGCCGGCGGGCACCCTCACCGCGCTGGCCACCAACCCGACCTGGACGTTCAACATCAACCGGTACCCGCCGCTCAGCGAGGTCGGCGACCCGGCGCCCGGCCAGTTCCGGATCGGTCCGCACACCGACTTCGGCACGGTCACCGTGCTGGACCGCGAGCCCGGCGCCGGCGGCCTGCAGGTGCACAGCGACGAGGACGGCTGGCGGGACGCTCCGTACCGGCCGGACGCGCTGACGGTCAACATCGGCGACCTGCTCGCGCACTGGACCGGGCACCGCTGGCGCTCCGGGCGGCACCGGGTGCTGCCGCCACCGGCCGAACGGCCGCACGAGGAGCTGATCTCCCTGGTCTACTTCTACGAGCTCGACCACGACGCCCTGGTCACCCCGCTGGCCCCGCCGCTGGGCCGGCGCGCGGACCTGCCCCCGGTGGTGTCCGCGCCGTTCATCCGGCGGCGGCTGGACGCGATCACCGTCGGCTGACCACCCAACCCGGCTCCCGGGTCAGTTCCACGGCCGCCGGGAGCGGGCGGCCCAGTACTCCCCCGCCGGCTCGGCCAGGTCCGCCAGCTCCGCCAGGACGTCCGGGGGCAGCCGGATGTCTTCCGCGGCCAGGTTGCTCTCCAGCTGCGCCGGAGTGACCGCGCCGGACAGCACCTGCCAGGCCCACGGTTGGGCCAGCACGGCGGCCAGGGCGAGCTGGTCGGTGCGCAGTTCGAGCCGCTCGGCCAGCGCGGCCACCCGCGCGGCGGCGGGGCCGTCGACGCCATGGTCGGTGAGCCGCCCATTGGCCACCGCCTCCTTGACGATCACGTAGGCGCCGTCGTCGGCCGCCTCGGCCAGCGCGTCGCCCACCGACGGCTCGAGCACGTTCCAGGTGGACTGGATGGAGGTGAACAGCGGCTCCCCGTCCACCCGGACCTCCAGCGCGCGGCGCACCGCATCAGCCTGCGCGGGACCCGAGGTGGAGATCCCCAGCGCCACCCCGTCGGCGCGCAGCCCGGCCAGCACACGATGCAGCTCCGTGTCGTCCAGCACGCCGGTGTCCGGGGTGGCCGAGTGCACCTGGTAGACGGCCAGCCGCCCACCCAACAGCGCCCGGGTCTGCCCGTACTGGTCGACGAACGCCTCCGGCGAGTGATCCTTCACCTCGTGCACCTCGTGCACCTCGGCATCCGTCCGCCACCCGCCGACGTACCGGTAGCCCCACTTCGAACCGATCAGCACGTCGTCCGCGCCCGGATGCCCGGCCAGCCAGCCGGCCAGGAACTCCTCGGCGCGACCGTAGGACCGGGCCACGTCGAGGTAGCGCACGTCGTGCCGGTAGGCCACGTCGAGCAGCTCCGAGGTGCGGGAGCGCAGCGCCTCCACGGCCCGGTCGCCGCCGAGGTCCCGGGACCGGCCGGCGGTGATGTAGGCCGGGCGGGCCAGCGCGGCCAACCCCAGCCCGAGCCGCCGTCGCACTCCCGTCGTCACCACCCGTCACCTCCACCCGTGATCGTTCGGAACACTGAATCATGGTGCCCTCCGGCTGCCCAGCGCACTCGCCGGAGGGTCGGCGCACGGCGTAGCGTCGGTGATCGTCACCACCCGAGGGCCGGTAGGAGGGGAGCCATGAGCCAGACGGTTCCCGACCAGATGATCGAGGTGCTCGTGCAGGCCGGCGTCCGCAGGGTGTACGGGCTGGTCGGGGACAGCCTGAACCCGCTGGCCGACGCGATCCGGCGCAACCCCGACGTCGAGTGGGTGCACGTGCACAACGAGCAGGCCGGCGCCCTCGCGGCCGCCGCCGAGGCGCAGCTCACCGGCCGGCTCGCGGTGTGCGCCGGCAGCTGCGGCCCGGGGAACACGCACCTCGTGCAGGGGCTCTACGACGCCAACCGCAGTGGCGCCCCGGTGCTCGCCATCGCCCCGCACATCCCGTCCACGCAGATCGGTACCAACTACTCCAGGAGACCCACCCGCAGCATCTGTTCTGGAGTGCAGCGCGTACTGCGAGCTGGTCTCCCGGCCCGAGCAGCTGCCCAGGATGCAGCGGATCGCCATGCAGACCGCGCTGGGCCGGGGCGGGGCCGGCGTGCTGGTGCTGCCCGGCGACCTCGGCGGCGAGCCGGCCGCGCACCCGACCGGGACGACCGACCTGGTGACCCCGTCCGCCGTCGTCGTGCCCGATCCGGAGCGGGTGCGGGCGCTTGCCGAGAAGATCAACGCCGCCCGCTCGGTCACCCTGTTCGTGGGCGCCGGCGTCCGGGACGCCCGCGGCGAGGTGCCGGAGCTGGCCGGGACGGTGCACGCGCCGATCGGGCACTCGCTGGGCGGCAAGGAGTGGATCCAGTACGACAACCCGTACCACGTGGGCATGAGCGGGCTGCTCGGCTACGGAGCCTGCTACGACGCCACCCACGAGGCCGACCTGCTCGTTCTGCTCGGCACCGACTTCCCCTACGACACGTTCCTGCCGCAGACCCGCACGGTGCAGGTCGACCGCGACGCCGCACACCGCGGCCGGCGCACCCGGCTGGAGCTGGGGGTGCAGGGCGACGTGGGCGCCACGCTGAGCGCGGTGCTGCCGCTGCTGGAGCGCAAGACCGATCGGAGCTTCCTGGACCGGATGCTGCGCCGGCACGCCCGAGGCGCTGGAGAAGGTGGTGAGCGCCTACACCGCGCGGGTGATGCGCCCGATCCACCCCGAGTACGTGGCAGCCGTGCTGGACGCGGAGATGGCCGACGACGGGGTGGTCACGACGGGGTGGTCACGACGGGGTGGTCACCGTGGACACCGGCATGTGCAACGTGTGGGCCGCGTGGTACCTCACCCCCACCGGCCGGCGGCGGATCATCGGCTCGTTCCGGCACGGCACGATGGCCAACGCGCTGCCGCACGCGATCGGGCCGCCTACGCCGAGCCGGGCCGCCAGGTGGTGTCGATGTCCGGCGACGGTGGTCTGAGCATGCTGCTCGGCGAGCTGCTCACCGTGGCCGAGCACCGGCTGCCGACCAAGATCGTGGTGTTCAACAACGGATCGCTGGGCATGATCCGGCTGGAGATGATGGTCGCCGGCTACCGCCCTTCCAGACCGGCCACGGGCCGGCCGACCTCGGCGGCGTGGCGCGAGCGTGTGGCATCCCGGCGGTCACCGTGACCGAGCCGTCCGAGGTGCGTTCCGCGCTGCGAGTCGCGCTGGACGCCCCGGGCCCGTACCTGGTCGACGTGCGGACCGACCCGAACGCACTGTCCATCCCGCCGCACATCACGGCCACCCAGGTACGTGGGTTCGCGCTGGCCGCCACCCGCACCGTGCTCGAGGGCGGTGTGGGCAACATGATCGACCTGGCCCGCGGCAACCTCCGCTCCATCCCCCGCCCATAACCGCTCAGATCCACCGACTCGGGTAACCGCCCGGGCCGACCGCCGTCACGGATGCCGCCCGCCCGCCGGTCCCCTCGCGGACGGCCCGGCGGGCGGCCTCGGCACACCTACCGGCGGGTGCGCAGGTAGTCGGCGACCACCTCGGCCCCCAGCCCGTCCAGGGTCGGCGCCACCACCCGGCCCCCGCAGCGGCGCGCCACGTCGTCCATGAACGCGGCCAGCCTCGGGTCGTCGCCGAGCACGAAGAAGGTGAACGCCGCCTTCATCCCGGTCAGCCGGTCGACCTCGTTCACCGTCGTCCGCAGCGTGTACGGGCTCGGCGGGTAGTCGAAGTAGGCCTCGCCGTTCGGCTCCAGGTGCGCGGTCGGCTCACCGTCGGTGACCACCAGTACGACCGGCATCGCGTCCGGGTGCCGGCGCAGGTGCTGGCCGGCCAGCAACAGCGCGTGGTGCAGGTTGGTGCCCTGCGCGTACGCGCCCTCCAGACCGACCAGCTCGCCCAGCTCGACGCTCTGCGCGTGCCGGCCGAAAGTGATCAGCGCCAGGTCGTCGCCCCGGAATCGGGTGGAGATGAGCTGATGCAGAGCCAGCGCCGTGCGCTTCATCGGCACCCACCGACCCTCGGCCACCATCGACCAGGAGGTGTCGACCAGCAGTGCCACCGCGGCCCGGGTGCGCTGCTCGGTCTCCACCACCTCCACATCGCTGACGTCCAGCCGGCGCGGGTCACCGCCGGCCTGCCGCAGCTGCGCGTTCAGCAGCGTGCGCGGCACCGACCAGGCCTCGGTGTCGCCGAACGCCCACGCCCGGGTGGCTCCGGTGGCCTCGCCGGCCGCCCCGGAGCGGCGGGTGTCCCGCTCGCCCCGGCGCGCTCCGATCCGATCAACCACGTCCCGCAACGCCGACTCCCCCAGCCTGCGCAGCGCCTTCGGCGAGAGCTGCAACGAGCCGTCGGCGGCCCGCTCGAACAGGCCCTGGCGCTGCAGCTCGCGCTCCAGCCGGGCCAGCGTCTGGGCCTCCACCCGAGCCTCGTCGCCGAGCAGCTCACCGACGGCGTCCAGGTCGATGTCCTCCAGCCGCGCGCCGGGGTAACTCTGCGCGAGCTGCTCGGCCAGCGCGTCCAGCTGCCCGAGCTCCTCCATCGCCCGGGTGGCCTCGCCCATGCCCATCGGGTTGTCGCCTCGGAATCGACCCGATCCCTGCCAGTCCTCCCCCGGCCGCAGGCCCTGCAGCTGGGCGTCCAGCTGGGCCAGCGACTGCGCCAGCCGGGGGTCGCCGAACGCCTGCTGGGCCAGCTGGGCCAGCTCGGCGCGCTGCTCGGCGGACATCGAGTTGAGCATCCGTTGCGCGGCGGCCGCCCGGGCGGCCAGCAGGTCGATCAGCTCCTCGGTGTTCTCCGGATTCTCCGGGAAGAACTCCCCGTGCCTCTCCATGAACTCGCGGAACTGCTCGCTGGTGTCCTGTCCCTGGGCGTGCTGCTCCAGGAGCGCGTTGAGGTCATCGAGCATCTCCCGGACACCCTCGACGTCTTCCGGGGTGGCGTTCTCCATGGCCTGCTTCATGCCCTGGAAACGCTGGTCGAGCATCTCCCGACCGAGCAGGTCGCGGATCTCCTCGTAGGCCTGCCTGGCGTCCGACGAGCGCCAGTCGTACTCGTTGAGCTCGCGGACCGCGCCACCGGTGTCGTTCGGCAGGGCGTCCAGCTGCATCTCCCGGAACCGGGCGTCGTCGCTGTCCTCGTTGCCCAGTGCTTCGCGCTCGGCGTTCATCGCCCGCTCGAGCAGCTCCCGGACCTCCTCCAACGTGCCGTCCAGGCGGTTGTTGCGCTGCAGGTCGCGGCGGCGCTGCCAGACCTGTCGGGTCAGATCGTCCAGACCTCGCCGCTCCTGCATGCCCCGGCGCAACAGCTCCTGCAGCGCCTGCCGGGGCGAGCTGCCCTCCATCACGTCCCGGCCGATCTCGTCCATCGCGGCCCGGATGTCGAACGGCGGGGCCAGCGGATCCGGCCCGCCCGCGTACGGGCCGTACGCGTAGCGTCTCCGCGAGCGCCGTCGGGGATCAGCCATAACTGACCGTGTCGCCGTCGTCGGACTCGTCCTTGGCCAGCTTGCGGGTCAGGAACAGGTACTCCAGCGCCAGCTCGGCGGCCGAGGCCATCGGTCCCGGGTCCTCGGTCCCGGAAGCGCCGAGCCGCTTCGCCACCTCGGTGAGCGCGGGAACCGAGGGCAGCGCCCGGACGACCTCCGCGGCCGGCACCCGCTCCCCGGTACGCACCGGGCGGTTGGTCACCGCGTCGACCAGTGCGGACAGGTCCACCCCGCGCAGCGCGAAGCGGGCGGTGTCGGCGGTGGCCCGGCGCAGCAGGTGCTCGAGGATCTCCTCCTCGCGTCCCTCCTCGCCGGAGGCGAACTCCAGCTTGCCGCGCAGCACGGCTGGCACGGAATCCAGATCGACCGGGCGTGCGTAGGCCCTGGCCTCCCCGGTGATCGCGGCCCTGCGGAGCGCGGCGGCGGCCACCGTCTCGGCGGCGGCTACCGCGAACCGGGCGGACACTCCGGAGGACTGGTCGACCGCCGACGATTCGCGCAGGTGTCGGGTGAACCGGGCGACCACCTCGACCAGGTGGGTCGGCACGTCGGCGGCCAGGTCGGCCTCCTGCACGACCAGCGCGACCTCGTCGGCCACCTCGAGCGGGTAGTGGGTCCGCACCTCGGCGCCGAAGCGGTCCTTGAGCGGAGTGATGATCCGGCCCCGGTTCGTGTAGTCCTCCGGGTTGGCGCTGGCCACCAGCAGCACGTCGAGCGGTAGCCGCAGGGTGTAGCCCCGGACCTGGATGTCGCGCTCCTCCATCACGTTCAGCAGCGCGACCTGAATGCGCTCGGCCAGGTCGGGCAGCTCGTTGATGGCGACGACGCCTCGGTGAGCGCGTGGCACGAGCCCGTAGTGGATGGTCTCCGGGTCGCCCAGCGAGCGGCCCTCGGCGACCTTCACCGGGTCGACGTCACCGATCAGGTCGGCCACCGCCGTGTCCGGGGTGGCCAGCTTCTCGGTGTACCGCTCGGAGCGGTGTACCCAGGCCACGGGCAGGTCGTCGCCCAGTTCCCCGGCCCGGCGGATCGCCGCCGGAGTGATCGGTTCGAAGGGGTGTTCGCGCAGCTCGGAGCCGTCGATCACGGGTGCCCACTCGTCGAGCAGGCCGATCAGCGAGCGGAGCAGCCGCGTCTTGCCCTGGCCGCGCTCACCGAGCAGCACCACGTCGTGCCCGGCGATCAGGGCACGCTCCAGCTGCGGAAGTACGGTCGACTCGAAGCCGACGATGCCGGGCCAGGGGTCGCGGCCCTCGCGGAGCGCCGCGAGCAGGTTGTCACGGATCTCGGTCTTGACGCCCCGCTGCCGGTGGCCGGACGCGCGGAGCGCGCCGACGGTGCGGGGAAGCTCGGATGGTGCGTGGAGTACTGGCACGGCTCCACGCTACGTCGCCGCGCCGCTGTTCGCCGTTCGTTATCCACAGGCTCGGGCGCCCGTGCCCAGTTGTCCACAGGCGCTCCGCCGGGCCTGGCCGACGCCCGGGAACCCCGGGGAAACTGCCCGCTATGCGGACACGTTCAGAAGGCGGGCCACGGAATCGCCGGCCCGTAGCCCGACGGCTCGGGGAAGCGAGGGCGGTGCAACAGCTCGTCCACCCGGCGGGACAGCGCGCGCAGCTCGCGACGGGTCAGGTGGTCGGACAGGCGGGAACACAGCCCGTCGTCCAGCGCCCGCCGGACCGCCCGCACGGTGTCGCGCAGGTCGGTGGGCAAGCGTTTGCCCACCCAGCCCCAGAGCACGGTCCGCAGCTTGTCCTCCTCGTGCAGGCAGATGCCGTGGTCGACGCCGTACACCCGGCCGTCGACACCGGCCAGCACATGGCCCGCCTTCCGATCGGCGTTGTTGATCAGTACGTCGAGCACCGCCATCCGCTGCAGCTCGGGGTGGTCGGCGTGCACCAGCACCACCGGGTCGCCCCCGCCGTCCCGGGCGCGCAGCACGGTCAGCCAGCCGTCGGGCACGTCCTCCGGTTGCCGGACGTCGACCAGCTCGCGCTCGTCGTCGGTGTCGATCCACAGCTGCACCATGCCCGGACCGAACGGCCCCTCGCGCAGCACCGTCGGCGGGACCAGCGGCGCGCCTTCCTGGCTGAACGCCTCCGCGACCAGATAACTGGCGTACTCCCGATCGGCCAGCGTGCCGTCCGGGAAGTCCCACAACGGGCGCTCGCCACGGACCGGCTTGTACACGCAGCGGGCGCGCACCCCGTCGGCCTCGAGATCACAGAACAGCGTGGCGTTGGATGCGTTCACGATGCGCCCGGTAACCTCCAGGCGCCCGCCGCGGAGCAACTCCGGCACGGCAGGGTCCAGTGCGTTCATCGACTCCCTCGACGCTCAGGACTCTCCGGCGACCACGCGCTTGTGGTAGCCGTTCTGCCGGGGACAGATGTGACCGTCGGAGTCCAGCGGCTCGGCGCACAGCGGGCACGGCGGCCGGCCCGCGGAGATGACCCGCTCGGCGCGGGTGGTGAACGCCTTCGCCTGCACCGGGGACAGGAACACGCGCAGCGCGTCGGGGCCTTCCTCGGTGTCGTCCAGCACCACCGACTCGTCCACTTCCTCCTCGGTGAACGCCAGCAGCTCGACAACTATCGATCGGGAGTCGGCATCCCAGCCCAGACCCATCGTGCCGACGCGGAATTCCTCCTCCAGGGGGACCACCAGCGGCTCGGTGTCCACCTGCTCCTCCTCGACCTCCTCGGTCGACTCCGCGCCGAACCGCCGGGAGATCTCCGAGAGCAGGGCCGTGATGCGCTCGGCCAGTACCGTGACCTGCTGCTTCTCCAACAGGACGCTCACCGTGCGGGCTTCCTCGACGGCCTGCAGGTAGAACGCGCGGTCGCCAGGTTCTCCGACCGTGCCGGCGACGAACCGGTCGGGCTGGCGAAAGACATGAATGACACGTGGCATGACAACCCCGACAGTAGGCCACCGACCTCGCACAGGCACGACGACGGCTGAACGGATGAAGTCGGCGGGCACCGAAGATCGGCACCGCCCGCTCAGGATACGCCCGTCGACCCACCCACAACTGCGTCCGAGGACGGCTTCGGCGCGCGCTTGCGGCGACCCTTCTTCGGCGGGGGCAGCAGCCCGGAGACGTCGCCACCGGTGTCGTTGACCCGGCCGACGAACGGCCGCGTCTCCGTGTAGTGCACCACGGAGATGGAGCACGGATCCACCACAATCCGCTGGAAGGAGTCCAGATGCAGGCCCAGCGCGTCGGCCAGCACCGACTTGATCACGTCCCCGTGGCTGCAGGCCACCCACACCGCGGTTGGCCCGTGCGCCGCGGTGATGCGTGCGTCGTGCCGGCGCACCGTCGCCACCGCCCGCGCCTGCATCGCGGCCAGTCCCTCGCCGCCCGGGAACACGGCCGCCGACGGGTGCTGCTGCACCACCCGCCACAGCGGTTCCTTGACCAGCCCGCGCAGCTCGCGGTTGGTCCACTCGCCGTAGTCGACCTCGGCCAGCTCGTCGTCCACCTCTGGCTCCAGATCGCGGCCGGCGAGCAGCGGCACGATGGTCTGCCGGCAACGGTCCAGCGGTGACGTCACCACCGACGCCAGCGGCACCGGCTTCAACCGCTGCGCCAGCGACCAGGCCTGGCCCTTGCCCGCGTCGTCCAGGGAGACGCCCGGGCTGCGGCCGGCCAGCACCCCTGAGGTGTTCGCCGAGGACCGACCGTGCCGCAGGAGGATCAAGGTGCTCACGGCACCCGACACTACGTCGCGGCCAGCCACCCCGCCTCGAGCGCGACCATGATGGCGAGGCCGAGCGCCACCCGGTACGGCACGAACGCGGTGATCCGGTTGGTGGAGACGAACTTCAGCAGCCAGGCCACCGAGGCGTAGGCGACCACGAAGCTGACCACGGTGCCGACGGCCGTGGGCAGCGCACCGACGCCCTGGCCGAGCGCTTTCGGCGTCTCCAGCACGCCGGCGCCGAGCAGCGCCGGGATGCCCAGGTAGAACGACAGCTTGGTGGCCGTGACCCGCTCGACCCCGCGCAGCAGTCCAGCGCTGATCGTTGCGCCGGAGCGGGAGACCCCGGGGAGCAGCGCGACGCACTGCACCAGGCCGACGATCAGCACGTCGGCGGTGGTCAGGTCGGCCTCGGTCTTCTTCTGCGACGGGTTGCGCTCGGCCCACCAGATCACCGCGCTCCACGCGATGAGCGATCCGGCGACCACCCACAGGCTCCGCAGTGGCCCCTCGATCAGCGGCTTGGCCGCCAGCCCGACGATGCCGATCGGGATCGAGCCCATGATGATCAGCCAGCCGAACCGGTACTCCTCAGCGGCCCTGGCCTCCTTGCTCAGCAGGCCCGCCACCCAGCCGCGGATGATCCGCAGCAGGTCCTTGGCGAAGTAGATGAGGACCGCCAGAATCGCCCCCACCTGGATCACAGCGGTGAACGCCGTGACCGCGGGGTCGTCCGCAGGCAACCCCAGCAGCTTCTCCGCGATGGTGAGGTGACCGGTGGACGAGACGGGAAGAAACTCGGTGAGCCCCTCGACGATTCCGAGCACCACCGCTTGAACGAGGTTCACCACACCACCTGGGTCGCCGGCCACGGACGCCGGGCTCGGGGACGCCCGCTCCCGGCCGCGACACGCTATCGCCCGTTCCCTGACAGTCCTCGGGCCGGCCTGGCCGCCCCCGCGACCAGCGCCGGAACCCACGCCACCCGCCCGGGTGACATGAACCAGGGGCGACGTACCGCTGACGTCTTTCGGGCACCCGGGTGGCGCCCTATGGTGGGGTCACCACGCCACGACGAGGTTGCGTGGGCGTCGTGCACGGACATCAGGGTGGAGGTGGCCGGTGGAACGAACGAGCACTGGCACGGTCGAAGGAGACAACGCCGACGGGGAGTGGGAGTACCGGCCGCTCCAGTTGCCGGCGGACGTCTCCCGCGTGACGGCATCGGTGCGGCTGGCGATTCAGGCCGAGTACGGCGGCTGGGAGCTCTCCCGGGTGCGGCTCTACCCCGGCGGGATGCGCAAGGTCTGGCTGCGGCGGAGACGGTCGCAGGGGCTGCCGAACCTGAGTTACTGACGCTCCCTGGCGGGTGCGCCGCTGTCGGTCTCCGATTCGGCGCGACCGGCGGCTCAGTCCGTCCAGCCCACCGACGGTGGCCGCGCGCCACCGGCCGGGCCGGGCACACCGCGGAAGCCGTAGGGTGCCGCCTCCCGACCGGGCTGCACGAACCACGCCTCCCCCGGCCGGCCCCGGTCCAGGATCGACTCCACGGCGTCCGCCACGTCCCGCGCCGTCAGCAGTGGGAAGTCGTCGAACTGGTCGCGTTGGGCAGCGATCAGCGGGGTGTCGGCGAATCCCGGGCACACCGCGCAGACCCGGATGTCCTCCTCGGCCAGCGTCGCCGCCGCCGAACGCACGTATCCCACCACGGCGTGCTTGGTCATCGTGTAGAGCGCGTCGCCGGGCATCGGCACCAGGCCGGCCAGCGATGCGGTGGCCACGATCGTGCCGCCACCGGCCCGCCGCAGCGCGGGTACCGCTGCGCAGGTGCCGTAGACGATGTGATCCATGTTCACCCCGACGATCCGCCGGTAACCCGCCAGGTCGAGGTCGCTCGTCCCGGACTGGCCGGCGGTGGTGCCCGCGTTCAGACACACGACGTCGAGCCGGCCGAACTCCCCCTCGGTGGTGGCGACCAGCGCGGGCATGACCTCCGGGTCCGACACGTCCCCGGTCAACGCGATCCCGGACACCTCCGTGGCCACAGCGCCGGCGGTTTGGCCGTCCCGGTCGACCACCGCCACCCGGGCTCCGAGCGCGGCCAGCCGTCGGACCACGGCCGCGCCGATCCCGGAGCCACCGCCGGTGACGAGCGCTCCGCTGCCGTTCAGGTCCATCGTTAGTGCCCTCTCGCTCGGGATACCGCGGCCGTCCGGCGACCGGTCAGCAACTGCGCAGGAACCGGTCCAGTACCCGCGCGCCGAAGCGCACCGATTCCACCGGCACACGCTCGTCCACCCCGTGGAACATCGACGCGAAGTCCAGGTCCGGCGGCAGCTTCAGTGGAGCGAACCCGAAGCAGCGCATACCCAGCTTGGCCTCGAAAGCCTTGGCGTCGGTGCCGCCGGACAGCATGTAGGGCACCGCCCGGGCTTCGGGATCCTCGGCGCGCAGCGCGGCGCCCATAGCGGCCACCAGGTCTCCGTCGAACGTCGTCTCCAGCGGAGGCAGGTGAGTCACCCACTCGCGGGTGACATCCGGGCCCAGCAGCTCGTCCACCTCCCGCTCGAACGCCTCCTGCCGGCCGGGCAGCACCCGGCAGTCCACGACCGCCTCGGCCGTCGACGGTATGACGTTCGCCTTGTAGCCGGCGGTGAGCATCGTCGGGTTCGCGGTGTCCCGGACGGTCGCCCCGACGATCCGGGACAGCGGTCCGAGCTTTGCCAGCGCGCCCTCCGGGTCGTCGGACGGGAACTCCATCCCGGTCACCTCGGACACGACGTCCATGAACTGCTGCACCACGTCGGTGATCACCAGCGGGAACCGGTGTCGGCCCAGCCGCGCCACGGCCTCGCACAGCGTGGTCACCGCGTTGTCCTCGTGCAGGAACGACCCGTGTCCGGCGCGGCCGCGGGCGCGAAGCCGCATCCATGCCATGCCCTTCTCGGCAGCCTCGATCAGGTACAGCCGGGCTTCGTCGCCCTGGGTGTCGGTGAGGGTCAGTGAGAAGCCGCCGACCTCGCCCACCGCCTCGGTGCAGCCATCGAACAGGTCCGGTCGGTTGTCCGCCAGCCACTGCGAACCGTACTTCCCGCCGGCCTCCTCGTCGGCCAGGAAGGCGAACACCAGATCGCGCGGCGGGGTGATTCCGTCCCGGGCGAACCGGCGCGCCACAGCCAGCGTCATGCCGACCATGTCCTTCATGTCCACGGCCCCCCGGCCCCAGAGGTAGCCGTCCCGGATCGCGCCGGAGAACGGGTGGACCGACCACTCCGACGGGTCGGCGGGCACGACGTCCAGGTGCCCGTGCACCAACAGCGCCCCGCGCGACGGGTCGGCCCCGCGCAGCCGGGCGAACACGTTGTCCCTGCGCTCGGCGCCCGACTCGACCCGTTCGATCTCATAGCCGACCTCGGTGAGCTTCTCCGCGACGTAATCGGCCGCCTCCCGCTCGCCCACCACCGTGGCTGGATCGCCGGTGTTCGTGGTGTCGATTCGGATCAGGTCGGCGGCCAGGTCGACCGCCTCGTCCTCGGCGGACACCGGGCCCGGCATGCTGCTCATCACCGGATCTTCCTACCATCGGTGGTGGGGTTACGGGCGTCCGGACGGGGTCGGCTATCCTTCAGCCACCACGGTCCGAGTGGCGGAATGGCAGACGCGCTAGCTTGAGGTGCTAGTGCCCTATTAACGGGCGTGGGGGTTCAAGTCCCCCCTCGGACACACTCACTACCCCTACCAGGGGCGGTCTGATGGTCACATCGACCGAGTTCTCCCGTGGATCGTAGACCATCTCAAGGCCAACATCCCGGTACAGCCGCTCAAGGTGTGAGGGATTTGCCCTGGTGAGAGCGTTGTTCAATCCACCGAGATGGTCGACAAGCGCTTCAACATCAGCCGCGCTGATGATCTGCGGCAGAGGTAGGGAGTCAAGCAGAGCCCTCGCGGCCGACCGTTCCTCGTGTGCCTGGTTCAGCGCGTCGACGAGGGCCGCCGGGTTGGCACCGGCCTTGATCGCCTCCTGGAGCCGGCGGATGTGTGTCTCGGCCTTGCTGACACGACGGCGGGCGTGCTCGGTGTGTACGTCCTGCTCGGAGGAACCATCGACGCCAGCGAGGAGCTGCGCGGTCTCGGTCCTATGGTCTTCGTCGAACAGGCCACCCAGCCAGTCGTTGACCGGGGCGACGATGACACGCTCGGGCAGGTACACGTTCTTGGGATGATCTGCCAGCACGGGTGAGCCTGGTGCGAGACTGCGGGCTGCGCAGCGGTAGTAGATCCGGTCTCCCCGGGGGGTTCCCTCCATCCGGCGCTTGCAGACTCCGCAACGCACACGGCCCTTGAACACATAGGTGTACTTGGTGTCCTTCGGCCCACGCTCGAGCTTGCGGCGTGCCGGAAGACCACCGCTGGCCCGGGATCGCCGCAGAAGCTGTGCCTGGGTGAAGGTTGCAACCGACACGATTGCTGGGTGTGCCGGCCGGCGGGATCGAACCACGGCCTCCTTGGCGGCCTTGCGGAAGCGGACAACGTGGCCGGCGGCAACGTCATCGGGGTCAAGAAGCGTCTCGTGCTTGGTCCACCGGCCGAACACCGCGTAGCCGGTGTAGCGGGGATTGTCCAGGATCGCCCGGACCGTGGTGCCCTGCCACCCGTCTCCCAGCCGGTGGCGGTTCTGGTCCGGCCAGCGAGCAGACGGGCAGGGGATGCCGTCACGGTTGAGGCCTGTGGCGATGGCCCGATCACCCCTGTCGTCCAGGTACTCGGCGAAGATCCGGGCGACGACCGGGGCGGTCAGCTCGTCCAGTGCCAGCACCCGGAGCCGGTACCCCTCGGCAGCCTTGCGCGGGTTGGGGTGGGTACCTGCATCTACCACGACGTAGCCGTAGGGTGCGCGACCTCCCTGATGCCGGCCCTCGTTGACGACCTGGGCGTCCATCGCAGCTCGCACCCTTGCCTGGACGTGCTGGCGTTCAGATTCGCTCATGCCACCCAGGACTGACATCAACATCTTGTGCGACGGGTTGCGAGGCTCGAACTTGCCCCCGAGCTCGGGGACCCAGAGCTCAACACCGTGGGCGGCGAACCTG
>DASXJJ010000097.1:0-73938 GCA_036497465.1 Pseudonocardia sp.
GGCCTACCGCTCACACCACTGGCGCGAGGCCTGCACCGAGCTCGGAATTACCCCGAAACACACCCGCCCCTATCGGCCACAAACGAACGGGAAAATCGAACGCTTCCACCGCACACTCGCCGACGGCTGGGCCTTTCGCCGGCTCTACGCCAGCGAGTCCCAACGCCGCAAAGCCCTACCCAGCTGGATCCACGAGTACAACCATCACAGACCCCACACCGCCATCGGACGCCAAGCACCCATCACCAGGTTGACCAACCTGTCCGGTCAGTACACCTAGCTCCGGCCGACCGGGGCTCGGGAGCCGTGGCCGTGGATCCACTCCAGATCGGCATCCACGGAGCGCAGCCGCGCGTCGCGGGCCGAGGCCTCGGGCCCGTCCGGCAGGTGCAGGGCGGCCGAGGTGTCCCACGATGCGCGCTGCACCTGCCTGGTCCGCGCCCGCCGGCGACGCTGGTACGCGGCGAACGCGCCGGCCCGGTCGCCGGGCCCGGCGTCGGCCAGGCAGTCCGCCAGCTCGGCCGCGTCCTCGATGGTCTGGTTCGCGCCCTGGCCGTGGTGCGGCACCATGGCGTGCGCCGAGTCGCCCAGCAGCACGGCGCCCGCGCGGCTCCAGCACCGCAGTGCCGGCAGGGTCAGCAGCGCCCACCGGGGGCTCTGCGGCACGGCGTTGATCATCTCGCGCACGGCCGGATGCCAGCCGTCGAAGCGCGCCGCGAGCTCGCCCGGCTCCGACGGGGCCGTACCCCCCGGCGAGTCCCACCGGTCGGGGCCGTCGAGGACCGCCAGGAAGTTCACCACCGACCCGATCCGGTAGTGCAGCAGGTGCGCGCCGGGTCCCAACCAGTACTGGATCGCACCCGGATCCGGCAGCGACGGCAGGTCGGTCACCGGCGCGAGGCCGCGGAAGCCGCTGGTGCCCGAGTACACCGGCGTGCTGCCCGGGGCCACCCACTCCCGCACGGCGGAGTGGACGCCGTCCGCGCCCACCACCACGTCGGCGGTCACCTCCTCGCCGTCGGCGAAGCGCAGCACCATCTCGCCGCCGACCTCGCGCAGGCCCGTCAGCACCCGGCCGAGCCGGACCGCCTCGACGCCCCACGCCTCGTACAGCGCCCGCTGCAGCTCGGCCCGGTGCACGCCCCACAGCGGCGCGCCGAACCGCCTGCGGTACTCGTCGCCGGCCGGGTGCCGGGCGAGCACCCGCCCGTCGCGCCAGTGCCGGTAGATCAGCTCGGTGGGCACGTCGGACACCGCGTCCAACCGCTCACCCAGCCCGAGCCGGCACAGGATCCGGGACCCGTTGGCCGCCACCGCGACCGCCGCGCCCACCTCCGCCAGCTCGCCCGACCGCTCGAACAACCGGCAGTCCACGCCCCGCTCGCGCAGGGCCAGCCCGAGGGTCAGGCCCCCGATGCCGGCCCCGACCACCGCGATCCGGGGCTCCGCCCCCGACCCACCGAACGCGCCGCTCACGGCCATCACACCTCTCCGGTCAGGCGCGCGGCGTCACTGCCGAGCCCAGCGGGAGTCTCGTACACACCCTCGCCGGTCCGCACGTCGGAGGCCCACCCGTGCGCGATGGCGGGGGGCTCAGATCGTGCTCTTGAGGATGAGCTCCACGGTCTCGGCGGGAGCGTCCCAGTGCGGGAAGTGCCCGCACTTCTCGAACCAGTGCAGCGTCGCGTCGGGGAACAGCGCGGTGGCCCGGTCGGCCTGCTTCGGAACGGTCACCAGGTCGCGGCGGCCCCACCCGAGCACGGCCCTGCCCGGCAACGTCCCCACCGATGCGCCCACCTGCTTCGGCCCCCTGGTCAGCGCGTCGAGTGCGGCCCCGGTCGAGGGCGCCGTGGCCAGACCGACCAGGTCGGGCAGGACGGTGTCGCGGGACAACGCCCACGGTCGGGCGGAGAACTGGGCCAGCAGCGCCGTTCGGCCGACCGGGTTGCCGAGCAGCCTCGGCAGGGCCGGGCGCAGTGCCCGGACCAGCGGCAACGACGCGCGCAGGGACCCGCTGAAGACCTTCAGCTCGCGGTCGCTCCAGAACCCGCCCGGGGCGAGAGCCACGCAGTTGCCGCCCACGCCCCGTCGGGCGAGCTCCAGCACCATGCGGGCACCCATCGAGCTGCCGACCGTGTCGACGGCGCCCAGGTCCAGCTCGTCGATGAACTCGGCAACCGAGTCGGTGAGCGAGGCGATGGTCACCTCCCCGGGCAGCGGTGGGGTCTCGCCGAAGCCGGGGAGGTCGACCGCGACGACCTCACGGGAGGCGGCCAGGTCGTCCAGGACCGGGCTCCACGACCGCCACGAGCCGCCCAGCCCGTGGACGAGGAGCAGCGGCTTGCCGGAGCCACGACGGACGTGATGCAGGGGCATGCGGAGAACGGTAGGGCGTCCGACCACCCGGCTCAGCGCGCGGCGGCGAGATCAGCCCGTTCGTGGTCGGGCGGGACGACACCCCCGGCGGTGACCGCGATGATCCGGACCGGACGGACCACGTCGCAGGGGACCGGCCCGCCGAACGGTGGACCTTCGACGACCGACGAGCTGCCGCACATCGCCACCGGGAAGATCCGGCGCAACGTGCTCAGGTCGGGTTCGGCACCGACGGACGGGGCCGGCGGGCGCTGATCGCCGCTCACCGCCGCGGCTGGTGACCGGGCGCGCCGTACCGGCGCTCCTGGTCGAGAATGGCGGGGATGACCGGCCTGTCGATCCCGCTGCTGGCGCTGCTGGGCCTGCTCGGCCTGGTGGGCGGCATCGGCATCACCGCGCTCGGCCCCGGCGGGGTGCTGCCCACCGTCGGGCTGTTCGCGCTCACCGGCCTTTCCCCCTCGCAGGTGGCCGGCACCGCCATCGTCACCCACGTGGCGACCGGCGCGCTCGGCACCGTCGCCTACACCCGCTCCGGGCACCTCCGCGACCCGGGCACCCGCCGCATCGCGCTGATCCTGGCCGGGGCGGCGGTCGTCGGCACTCCGCTCGGCGTGCTGGTCAACGCGCGGGTGTCCACGCCGGCGTTCGGGCTGGTGCTCGGGGCGTTCGTCGCCGTGGTCGCCCTGCTCATGTGGTACCGCGAGCGGCACCGCCCGGCGGAGACGGCCGCCCGGCCGGCCGCCGCGCTGGTCGCCGCGCTCGGGCTCGCGGTGGCCGTGGCGGCCGGCGTCGTCGGTATCGGCGGTCCGATGCTGACCGTCCCGCTGCTGATCGCCCTCGGCGTCCCGGTCCTCGGGTCGCTGGCCGCCGCGCAGGCGCAGTCGATCGTGGTGGCCGGCGTGGGCACCCTCGGCTACCTGGCGCAGGGCGCGATCGACTGGCCGCTGGCCGCGGTGGTGGGCATCCCCGAGCTGGCCGGGGTGCTGCTCGGCTGGAAGATCGCCCGGACCGCGCCCACCCGCACCCTCAAGTACGCCCTGATCGTCACGCTGCTGGCCCTGGCCCCCTACCTGGCCCTGCACGGCTGACTGTGCGAGTGGAGTCAGCCCTTGACGTAGGCCAGCTTCTCGGCCACCAGCCCGTCGCGGACGGTGAACACGTCGACTCCCCGGACGTGGCCGTCGCCCCACGAGTAACGCCAGCACGCCACCACCCGGCTCCCGGCCTCGACGACCTCCTCGGTGACGAAGACGCCGTCGGGTGAGGCCGCGAACAGTGCCGTCCACGCGGCGCGCACCGCGTCCGCGCCGACGTGCCGGCCGCCGTCCGGTGGTGAGGTGTCCTCGAACACGCAGTCGGGCGTCATCGCCGCCATGACGGCGTCGACGTCCCGGGCGTCGAAGGCTTTCTGGAACCGCGCGACGGCGTCGATCGGCCCCGGAGTCACGGCCGCCTCCCGAAACGTCCGAGAAGCTGGTCCTGCGCGCCGGCGCCGGCCGGGACATCGACACGCGGGCCGATCACGCCGATCCTCCGGTACAGCGGCTCGGTCGTGCCGAACCAGTCCGCGACCGTGGAGACCGCCTCGACGTCGAGGGTCTCGTCGGCACCGATCGCCCGGGCGAGGTCGTGGGTGTGGACGAGATGGTCGGCGGACAGCTGCATCACGTACTCCCGGGCCGGATGGTCGCCGAAGGACAGGTGCACGGTGGCCGCCACCGCGCCGGGTGACCGCACGGCGGCGAGTGCCGCCGAGGCGGCCTCCTCGAACGTGGCCACCGGGTCGGGGCCGAGCAGGTCGCCGTCGAACCGCGAGCCGACCTGCGCGATGGTCGCCCCGCCGAGCAGCAGCGGCGTCCACCGCTCCTCGTTGACGAGGTGGTTCACCAGCTCCCGGACGTCCCACCCGGGCAGCGGGGTGGGGGCGTCCCAGCGGTCGCCGATGGCGTGTACCCGGGCGGCGAACCCGGCGCTGCAGCGGGCATAGACGTCGCGGACGTCGATCGTGCCGAGCCCGGAGTCCTGCTGTTCGTGCGGGGTGCCCATGTCGTCTCCTCGAGGTCGTGGGTCCGTCCGACGACAGTACGAGCGGCACCTTGCGGTTCGATGGCGGTCGAGGACGATGGACCGGTGCCGGGCCCACACCTGCAGCTGCTCGGGCGGTTCCAGGTCCGCCTCGGCGGCGAGGAGGTCCCGCCCTCGGCGTTCGGTGGCCGCAAGGTGCGCACCCTGCTGCGGGTGCTCGCGGTGCGCCGCCCGGATCTGGTGCCGCACGAGGCGCTGGCCGAGGCGCTGTGGCCCGACCGGCCGCCCGCCGATCCGGCGGGGAACCTCGGGGTGCTGGTCAACCGGGCTCGCCGGGCGCTGGGCGACCCGGGATTGATCGTGACCGGTGCGGGGGGTTACGCGCTGGGCGACTGCGAGCTCGACATCGCGGAGTTCCGCGCCGCGGTCGAGGCGTCGCGGGTGGCGGGCGACGACCACGCCGCCGCGCTGCGCGCCTGCACGGCGGCGCTGGCGTTGTGGGGTGAGCCGCTGGCCGAGGACACCTACAGCGGCTGGGCGCGCGACGAGCGTGCGCGGCTGCACCGCGCACGGGTGGAGCTGTGCGAACGGGCCGCCGCGGCCGCGCTCGCGCTCGGCGATACCCACCGGGCCGCCGCGTGGGCCGCTGACGCGGTCGCGGCTGAACCGCTGCGGGAGTCGGCCGTCCTGCTGCTCGCGCGTTCGCTGGCCGCGGCGGGCGACCACGCGGCCGCGCTGGCCCGGATCGCGGATCTGCGGGCGGGGCTGGCCGAGGAGCTCGGCGTCGACCCGTCGCCGGAGGTGGCACGGTTGCGGCTCGCGTTGTTGCGGGGCCAGGTGCCTTCCTTTGCCCACGTGCCGACACCCGCGCGGGTCACGGCCCGACGGACGTTCGCTGAGCTGCGGTTCGTCGGCCGGGACGACGAACTCGCCCGGATGCGCGATGTGGTGGATGCCGGTGGGTCGGTGATTCTCGAGGGGGCGGCGGGCGCGGGGAAGTCGCGGCTGCTCGACGAGCTGGCCCGGTCGGTGTCGCGACCGGTGATCGCTGCCCGGGCGTTCTCACCCGAGCGGTCCGAGGCGTGGGGGCTCGCGCGATCGGTGCTGAGGGAGGCACTCGCCGTGGATCCCTCGGCGGCCGATGCGCTCCCGGCCCGCGCGCGTGAAGCGTTGGCCGAGCAGCTGCTGCCCGAGCTCGGCGACGACCCGAGGGCCCCGGTGGACGGCGAGACCCGTCGCGCGTTGGTGCTGGCCGGAGCGCTGCGGCTGATGGAAGCGGCGGCCGGTGGCGCGGCGGTGCTCATGGTCGACGACGTGCAGTGGGCGGACCCGAGCAGCGTCACGTTCCTCGGCTCTGCGCTCGCCCGGTTGCCCGAGCTGGCGACGGTGCTCGCCTTCCGGCCGGAGGAGCTGCCCTCGGGGGTGCTCGCCGAGCTGCGCGGCGCGCGGGGCGACACCGCCGAGGTGGTGCTCGGCCCACTGGCCCGGCCCGCTCTCGAGCGGCTCGTGGGGGATGCCAGCCTGGTGCGGGCGGTGCTCGACGGCACCGACCGCACGCCGTTCGCCGTCGCCGAGCTGCTGCGCGAGCTGGCCGCGCGCGACGCCATCGCCCCCGGCCCGACCGGAGGCTGGGCTCCCCGGACGGTCGAGGCCCTCGAACTCGCTGTCGAACTCGGGCGGGCGGGCCAGCGCCGGGCGGTACAACGTCGAGCCGACCGGCAGACCGGACCTCGTGCCGACGTGCTCGCCCTGGTCGCGCTGCTGGCGCGGGAGACGCCAGCACGCACGGTCGCGGCCGCCGCCGCACTGGACGGGCGCACCACGCTCGAGGCGCTGTCCACCCTGGCCGACGCCGGGTTGCTGCGGCTGGGCGAGCGGGGTTGGGCCACGGCCCACGATCTCGTCGCCGAGACCGTTGCCGACGGTCTGGGCGTGAGCCGGCGTGGCCGCTTCCACGCGCTGCTCGCCCGGGCGCTGGAGGCCGAGGACGCCGAGCCCTCGGAGGTGGCCCGGCATCACAGGGATGCGGGTGACACAGTGGCGGCCGCGCGCGCGTTCCTGGTGGCCGCCGACAGCAGCCTGGCCGCGCACGCCACCCGCGAGGCGGCGGCGCTCGCGTCGGCGGGCCTGGCGCTGGACCCCCGCCCCCCGGACCGGGCGGACCTGCTCACCGTCCGGGCCGAGGCAGGCGCCGCCCACGGGCAACTGGCGGCCGCCCTCACCGACCTCCGCGGCGCCCTCGCCACCACGGGTCCCGGACCGACCCGCGCGCACCGCCTGTCCCGGCTGGCGATGCTCACATCGGGTTCCCTGGACGTTCGTAGAGCCGGCGAGCTGGCCGAGGTGGCGCTCATCGAGGCCCGGGACGACCCCGCCGCGCAGGCGGTCGCGCTGGAGACCGCCGCGATCCTCGACATGAACCTGGAACGGCCCGACCGAGCACGCGAGCGCGCCGAGTCCGCGCTCACGCTCTATCGACGCCTCGGGGACGCGCACGGCGTCGCCCGGATACTGGACGGACGAGCCATGGCGACCTTCCTCGAGGGTCGCATCACGGACAGCGTCGGGATGTTCGGCCAGGTCGCCCAGCTGTTGACCGACTCGGGGGAACTGCTGCGCGTGGTGACCCCCCGCTCGACGCGCGGGCACGGGCTGGTCTTCATGGCGCGCCCCGCCGAGGGCCTCACCGAAACGACCGCCGCTGTGCGTCTGGCTCGCGAGCTCGACGCACCGGAGGGCCAGGCCTACGCCCTGTGGCACCGCTCCGAGGCCCTGTCCGCGCTGGGCCGCGGCGACGAGGCCGAGACCGACGCGCGCGAGGCGCTCGTCATCGCCCGGCGCATCGACCACCGGGGCTGGACAGCGACCGCGCAGCGCGCACTGGGTATCGCGCTCGTCGCTCGGGGCGAGCTCGACGATGCCGCGGCCGCATTCGCGGCATCGTCCTCGGCGGCCGGAGACTCGCTGACCCTGTTCGCCTCATGGGCCGCCGCTCGCGCCGCGCTGGTCGCGATCGCCCTCGGCGCACTCGGCGGGGTCGAGACGATGGTCGAGCGGGCACTCGCCCTCGGCCCACCGCTCGGGCACTACGAGGGCCGACTCGCCGCGGTGGAGCTGGCCGCGGCCCGGGGCGACCCCGCCTTAGCCACGCTCACCAGGGATGCGCTGGTCCGCGCGCGCCACGGCGGCCACGCGGTATCCGCCGAACGGCTGGGCACACTCGCGGTGGCGGGCGGGGAGTGATCCTGACGCTCGCCCCTGGATCCGACCGAGCCCCGGCCGGATCCGACCGATCCGCCCCGCACCCTTGTGGCCCACCGGAACCCGGAGTAGACCTACACCTGAGAACGTCGGCAGGCCAGGGTTGGATCGGCAGAGAAGGTCCCGTCTCCCGGTCGGCGCTCCCGAGCACGAGCCGCACCGGGTACCCACGCGAAGCCCCGCCGCGACAAGGCGAAGCGCCGCGGGCCTGCGTCCGCACGCAATCCCTGCATGTGGACGCCGAGACCGCACCACACGGCGCACAAGCCACGCTTGGTAACCCGATCACTCGTGCAACTCGGACGTCGCCCCGGTTCCAGGGGCGGCGTCCGAGTGTCATGTCGGGCACCGGACACCGGCCGGGGGACAGCGGAGACGTCATGGGATCGGTGACACGGGCCGCCGCGGTGATCGCGGCCAGCTGCCTGGCGATGGTCACGGCGTGCTCGGCGCCGGCACCGGGCGGGGGCCAGACGCCGGCCCCGGCGGCACACCCTCCGGAGTACGTGGCGATTCTGCAACCGCGCATCGAGGCCGCGATGCGGGACAACGCCATCCCCGGCGCCGTCGTGCTGATCAGGTCACCGGACCGGGGAGACTGGGCGGCGACCTTCGGCACCGGAACCATCGGTCGGGACGAACCCATGTCGATGGGCGACTTCTTCCGCGTCGGCAGCAACACCAAGACGATGACCTCGACGGTCATCCTGCAGCTGGCCCAGGAGGGCAGGCTCAGCCTCGACGATCCCGTCGCCAAGTACCGCAAGGGCGTGCCGAACGGCGACCGGATCACGCTTGCCCAGCTGTCCGAGATGCGGAGCGGGCTCTACAGCTACACCTTCGATCGCGGGTTCAACGAGACCCTCGACCGCGACCCCGGCAAGGCCTGGACCCCCGACGAGCTGCTGGGCATCGCCTTCGCCCACCCGGTGAGCTTCCCGCCCGGCCAGCGGTTCGACTACTGCAACACGAACATCGTGCTGCTCGGCGTCATCATCGAGCAGCTCACCGGAATGCCCGTGGCCCAGGCCTTCCAGCAGCGGATCTTCGGCCCGCTCGGCCTCACCCACACGTCGCTGCCCGCGAGCACCGACGCCTCGATCCCCGATCCGCATCCGCGGGGTTACTCGTTCGGCACCAACGTCTCCACCATCGACACCTACGCCCTCCCGGCGGCCCAGCAGGCGGCGGCGGTCGCCGGGACCCTCCGGCCGAACGACGAGACCAACGCGAACCCGTCGTGGGCGTTCACCGCGGGCGCCGCGATCTCCACCGTCGGTGACCTCGCCACGTACGTCCGGGCGCTGGTCGGCGGCGGCCTGCTGAACGAGCGGTTCCAGAAGCTGCGCCTGGACAGCATCCAGCCCACGGACCCAGCCGACCCCGCGGCCGCCGGGTACGGCCTGGGCATCGCCCGGTTCGGCCCGCTCATCGGGCACGACGGACAGATCCCCGGCTTCATGACCTTCATGGGCTACGACCCGAAGACCGATCTCACCATCGCCATCGGAACGAACCTGGCCACGGTGCCCTCCGGCGAGGGATCGGCGCTCACCCTGCTCAAGACCATCCTGCCGGTCTTCTACGGCGCCGGATCGGTCCCCGGAGGTGATCCCGCGGCCGCGCCGGGGGCGGCCAAACCCGGCGGCTGACGGCCGTCCCCCGACCGGTCGGGGGCCGACAACTGAAACTTGATTTAGTCCAGAAACCTGGCCACAATTCGGCGGGTGCCCACGACTTCGGACTTCGAGCGCATGCTGCGCGAGGCCGCCCTGCGCGTGACGCGTCCTCGGGTAGCGGTGCTGTCCGCGGTGCACGACCATCCGCACGCCGGCACGGACTCCATCCTCGGTGTGGTGCGCGAGGTTCTCGGTGAGGTGTCCCGCCAGGCCGTCTACGACGTGCTGCACGCGCTGACCGCCGCGGGTCTGGTGCGGCGCATCGAGCCGCCGGGCTCCGTGGCCCGCTACGAGGCGCGGGTCGGGGACAACCACCACCACATCGTGTGCCGGTCGTGCCGCGCCATCGCCGATGTCGACTGCGCTGTCGGCAGCACACCCTGCCTGACCGCGTCCGACGACCACGGCTTCGCGATCGACGAGGCCGAAGTCATCTACTGGGGCCTGTGCCCCGACTGTTCCACCACCGCACACACCCACCCATCCCGGAAGGATTCCCGTGTCTGACGAGCACGTCACCGTCGAGAGCAAGATGAACGAGGAGGAGGCAGGCGGATGTCCCGTCTCCGCCGGGCGCTTCAAGCACCCGACCGAGGGTGGTAGCAACCAGGACTGGTGGCCCAACCAGCTCAACCTGAAGATCCTGCGCAAGCACCCCGCCGTGGCGAACCCGATGGGCGAGGACTTCGACTACTCCGAGGCGTTCGCGGCGGTCGACCTGAACGAGCTGGCCACGGACGTCGACGCGGTGCTGACGACGTCGCAGGACTGGTGGCCCGCCGACTTCGGCCACTACGGCGGATTCATGATCCGGATGGCGTGGCACAGCGCCGGCACCTACCGGGTGGACGACGGGCGCGGAGGTGCGGGCGCCGGCATGCAGCGCTTCGCGCCGCTGAACAGCTGGCCGGACAACGGGAACCTGGACAAGGCCCGCCGGCTGCTGTGGCCGGTGAAGAAGAAGTACGGCCGCACGGTCTCCTGGGCCGACCTGATCGTGTTCGCGGGCAACCGCGCGCTGGAGACGATGGGCTTCACCACCTTCGGCTTCGCCGGCGGCCGCGCCGACGTATGGGAGCCGGACGAGGACGTCTACTGGGGTCCCGAGCGTGAGTGGCTGGGCGACGAGCGCTACAGCGGTGACCGGGACCTGGAGAAGCCGCTCGGTGCGGTCCAGATGGGCCTCATCTACGTCAACCCGGAGGGCCCGAACGGCAACCCCGACCCGCTGGCCGCGGCTCGGGACATCCGCGAGACGTTCGGCCGGATGGCGATGAACGACGAGGAGACCATCGCGCTGATCGCCGGCGGGCACACCTTCGGCAAGACCCACGGCGCGGCCGACCCGGACAAGTACGTCGGCGCCGAGCCCGAGGGTGCCCCGCTGGAGCAGCAGGGCTTCGGCTGGAAGCAGAGCTTCGGCAGCGGCAAGGGCCGCGACGCCATCACCAGTGGCCTGGAGGTCACCTGGACGTCCACGCCGACCCGGTGGAGCAACCAGTTCTTCGAGAACCTGTTCGGCTACGAGTGGGAGCTGACCAAGAGCCCCGCCGGCGCCTTCCAGTGGCAGCCGAAGGACGGCGCCGGCGCCAACACCGTGCCCGACCCCGAGTCCGGTGAGCTCAAGCGCCCGCCGACGATGCTGACCACCGACCTCGCGCTGCGTTTCGACCCGGTCTACGAGCCGATCTCGCGGCGCTTCCTGGAGAACCCGGACCAGTTGGCGGACGCGTTCGCCCGGGCCTGGTACAAGCTGACGCACCGTGACATGGGCCCGATCCAGCGCTACCTCGGGCCGTGGGTCCCTCAGGAGGAGCTCCTCTGGCAGGACCCGGTCCCGGCGGTCGACCACGAGCTGGTCGGGGCCGACGACGTCGCCTCGCTGAAGCAGACGATCCTCGGCTCGGGGCTGTCGGTCGCGCAGCTCGTCTCCGCCGCGTGGGCGGCGGCCTCGTCGTTCCGCGGCAGCGACAAGCGCGGCGGCGCGAACGGTGGCCGCATCCGTCTCGAGCCGCAGCGCGAGTGGGAGGTCAACGACCCCGACCAGCTGGCGCGGGTGCTGCGCACGCTGGAGGGGATCCAGTCCGACTTCAACGGCTCCGCGACCGGTGGCAAGAAGGTCTCGCTGGCCGACCTGGTCGTGCTCGGCGGCGCCGCCGCGGTGGAGAAGGCCGCGAAGGACGCCGGCCACGACGTCCAGGTGCCGTTCACCCCGGGGCGGACCGACGCGTCGCAGGAGCAGACCGACGTGGAGTCGTTCTCCTACCTCGAGCCGACCGCCGACGGGTTCCGCAACCACCGGGGCAAGGGGCACCGCCTGCCGGGCGAGTACCTGCTGGTCGACCGGGCGAACCTGCTCAACCTGAGCGCTCCGGAGATGACCGTCCTGGTGGGCGGGCTGCGCGTGCTGGGCGCGAACACCAAGCAGTCCACCGCGGGTGTGCTCACCGACAAGCCGGGCACGCTGACCAACGACTTCTTCACGAACCTGCTCGACATGGGCATCGAGTGGAAGCCGGTGGCCGGTGACGACGACGCGTTCGAGGCCCGCGCCGTGGGCTCGGACGAGGTCAGGTGGACCGGTAGCCGCGTCGACCTGGTCTTCGGCTCGAACTCCGAGCTGCGGGCGCTCGCGGAGGTCTACGCGAGCGACGACGCCCGGGAGAAGTTCGTGCGCGACTTCGTGGCCGCGTGGGACAAGGTCATGATGGCCGACCGGTACGACCTCGCCTGATCTCTCCGGATGTCCGGGTCGGCCGCCCGTCGGCCGGCCCGGACACCCTCGTGCCGGCTGCTCCGGGACGGGCGTCCGTCCTCAGGATCGTCCGGGCCGTGGTGCGCCCGCTCCAGCGGCCCTGACCTCGTCGATGTTCGTCAGCATCGCCTGGGCGACCACGGCCTGGTCACCCGGGCCGTGTCCCGGGAACCGGGGGCGGCCACGCAGCGCGATGTCCGCTTTGAAGCACCCGAGGTCGTGGCCGCCCACCTGCATCCCGTTCAGCTCGGCCCGCGTGGTCGGATCGACTGCGCCGACGACGTGGTCCGCGTGCAGCGTCTCTCCGGTCCGCAGGACCACGGCCCGCGCCCGGCCGTCGCGGACCACGATCTCGCGTCGATCGGGGTGTTGGTGAACGAGGTGTAGGCGATGATCACCGACCTGACCTCCTCGCGCTCGAACCACTCGTCGAGCACCGCCGTCGGTGACGACACCAGGATGCGCACCGCCGTGGCGAGGCTGCGCCGGCTCCACGCCGCCCGGCCGAGGATGGCCAGCGGGTCGATGTCGACGTAGCGAAGCCCGTACCGGCCCAGCCGCAGCTCGTCGACGACCGACGGGCCGATGTTGGTGAAGATGTGGTCGATTCCGCCGGTGTTCATCAGGAACCCGGGGGCCTCCGCGACCGTGGCCTCGCTCCTGCGGTAGCCGCCCGCCGTCGGCAGCGACTCCAGCACGACGACCGTCGCTCCGCGCTCGCCCAGCCCGGGTAGGTCGCACACCTCGCCGGAGGCGCCCGGCGCCCGAAGGGCCGCCAATTGGTTCGTAGATGCGCGCCATAATTGTTGACAATTTTGGCGGCCGGGTTCAGGGTAGGGACAGCGACAGCGAGGAGTGGCCATGTCGAGGTCGACGTCACAGCCGAGGTCAGACGCCGCGTCAGGGATGGCCGGGCAGGGTCGATGAGCACGCGCTTCCGGGCGAGCCCGGGATGGCTGGAGTACCACGCCGCCCCGGCCACACCGATCTACCCGCTGCCGCCGGGGACCGTGGATGCCCACTGCCATGTCTTCGGCCCGGGTGACACCTTCCCCTTCGCGCCCGCGCGCAGGTACACGCCCTGCGACGCCGGCAAGGAGGAGCTGTTCGCCCTGCGCGACCATCTCGGCGTCACCCGGAACGTCATCGTCCAGGCCACCTGTCACGGTGCGGACAACAGCGCGATGGTCGACGCCGTGCGAGCCGCCGGCGGCCGTGCGCGCGGGGTCGCGACCCTGCGGGCGGACGTCGGGGCCGCCGAGCTGCGCGAGCTCGATGCGGCGGGGGTGCGGGGTGTGCGGTTCAACTTCGTCAAGCGGCTGGTCGACACCGCGCCGAGGGACGAGCTGGCCGCGGTCGCAGCGAAGATCGCGCCGCTGGGCTGGCACGTCGTCGTCTACCTCGAGGGCACCGACCTGCCCGAGCTGGAGGGCTTCCTCGGCTCGCTGCCCACCCCGGTGGTCGTCGACCACCTGGGCCGGCCGGACGCGACGCGGCCCGTCGGCGGCCCGGAGTTCTCCCGGTTCCTGCGCTTCGTCGAGCGCCACGACGCGTGGGTGAAGGTGAGCTGCCCGGAGCGGCTCAGCGTCACCGGCCCGCCCGCCCTGGACGGGGAGCGGCACGCGTACGTCGACGTGGTCCCGTTCGCCCGCCTGGTCGTGGACGAGTTCCCGGACCGGGTGCTGTGGGGCACCGACTGGCCCCACCCCAACCTCACCGGCCACATGCCCGACGACGGGCTCCTGGTCGATCACATACCGCACGTGGCCGGCACGCCCCGACAGCGGCGCAAGCTCCTCGTCGAGAACCCGATGCGGCTCTACTGGCCCGGCGAGGGCCAACCCGGCACGACAGTCTGACCGCCCCTCCAGGTTCCCTTCCGACGAAGGCGTTGACATGCAGAACGTGCAGAACTCGAACGCGGCGAACCGGCTCGACAGGCTGCCGATCTCCCGCTTCCACAGGATCACGCTGGTGGCGGTCTCCTTCGCGTACTTCTTCGAGTTCGCGGACATCAACAGCTTCGCGGTCACCGCACCTCGGCTGATCTCCCTGTGGGGCATCACCGTCAACCAGATCGCCTACGTCACCTCGCTGTCCTTCGTGGGGATGTTCCTCGGCTCGATGGTGGCGGCCTGGATCGCCGACCGCTGGGGCCGCCGGAGAGCCCTCACGTTCACCACGATGTTCTTCGGCTTCTTCTCCTTCGCGTCCGTCTTCTCCTGGGACACCGTGTCGCTCGGTGCCTTCCGCATCCTGACCTCGGCGGGGCTGTCCGCCATGACGGTCGTGGCGGTCATCTACATCAGCGAGCTGTTCCCGGCCGCCTGCCGGGGCAAGTACCAGGCCTACGCCATCACGATCGGCATCTGCGGCACGCCGGTCACCAACCTCATCGCCAGCGCGGTCGTCCCGCTCTCCGACTGGTCGTGGCGCCTGGTGTACCTCTGGGGCGCGCTGGGCATGTTCTTCCTGGTGTTCGTCCGCCGGCTGAAGGAGTCGCCGCGCTGGTACGAGAGCCGGGGCGAGTACGCGCACGCCGACGCCGTGCTGCGCGAGATCGAGGAGCAGGTCGCCGCCGAGAAGGGGCCACTGCCCGAGCCCGCCGACCCCACCCCGGTCCCCGACACGCCGCCGGCCCGCGCCCGGTTGCGCCTGCTGCTGCGGAAGAAGTACCTCGCCCCCACCCTGCTGCTCACGGTGCTCTGGGTCACCCAGACGATCGGCTTCTTCGGCTACTCGAGCTGGGCGCCCACGCTGCTGGCCAAGGAGGGCTTCAGCGTCGAGAAGTCGATCTTCTATGTGGCCCTCACCACGATCGGGGCGCCGCTCGGCTCCTACCTGGCCGCCCTGGTCACCGACCGCTTCGAGCGCAAGTGGTGCCTCGTGGTCTTCGGTGCGGTCATCGCGGTCTGCGGCCTGTTCTACGGGCTGACCTTCAACCCTGTCTTGATCGTCGTGTTCGGCTTCCTGGTGAACCTGCTCGAACGCGGCTACACCGCTCTGGCCTACGCCTACTCCCCCGAGCTGTTCGACACCCACGGCCGCTCGCTGGGCACCGGTGTCTCCTACGGGCTGGGCCGCTTGTCGAACGCGGCCGGGCCGTTGATCATCGCGGGACTCTACACCGGGGCCGGCTACCAGAGCGTGTTCGTCTTCATCGCGGCGACGTGGCTGGTCGGAGCGCTGGTCCTGGCGTTCTTCGGCCCGAGGACCCGGCGGACCCGCCTCGGCCGGGTGGCCGAGCCGCGACCGGTGGGGGCATGACCCGATCCCGCTCGGGGTCGACCGACAGGAGGAGTGACGATGTCAGAACAGACGTCCCGTGCGGCCGACGGCCGCGCCGCGAGCGCCGGCGGCCTGCTGGTCGTCAGCGCACACGCGGGTGACTTCGTGTGGCGGGCGGGCGGCGCGATCGCGCTGGCCGCCGAACGCGGACAGCGCGCGACCGTGGTGTGCCTGAGCTTCGGCGAGCGCGGCGAGTCCGCCCGCGCGTGGCGCGAGGGCCGGAGCCTGGAGGAGATCAAAGCCATCCGCCGCGAGGAGGCGGAGAACGCCGCCACCGCCCTCGGGGCCGACGTCCGGTTCCTGGACGCGGGCGACTATCCGCTGGTGGAGTCCCGGGAGCTCACCGACCGGCTCGTGCACCTGTTCCGGGAGCTCGCCCCCACCGTGGTGCTCACCCACACCCTCGCCGACCCGTACAACGGCGACCACCCCGCCGCGGCCCGGATGGCGCTGCAGGCGCGGGTACTCGCGCAGGCGATCGGCTACGACGCCCCCGGGGAGCCGCTGGGTGCCCCGCCGGTGTTCTTCTTCGAGCCGCACCAGCCCGAGCAGTGCGACTTCCGCCCCGACGTGCTGCTGGACATCACCCCGGTGTTCGAGCGCAAGCGCAAGGCCATGGAGTGCCTGGCCGCCCAGCAGCACATGTGGGACTACTACACCGATCTGGCCCGCCGCCGCGGCGTACAGCTCAAGCGCAACGCCGGCCCCAACCTGGGCCTGCCGCACTCCACCATGGGCGAGGCCTTCGTCCGGCTCTACCCCCAGGTCACCGGGGTCCTGGCGTGACCCCGTCGACGGCCAAGCTGATCGTGACCGACCCGCCCCGGGCCGACCTCGGCGACGTCGATGCGCTGGCGAAGTACGGGGTGGCGACGGTGCACGAGGCGCTGGGCCGAACCTGCTACCTCGGGCCCGGGTTGCGGCCGATCCAGGACGGCGCCCGCATCGGCGGCACCGCGGTCACCGTGCTCTGCTGGCCCGGGGACAACCTGATGATCCACGCCGCTGTCGAGCAGTGCCGGCCGGGCGATCTGCTCGTCGTCACGACCACCTCGCCGTGCACCGACGGGCTGTTCGGCGAGCTGTTCGCCACCGCGCTGGCCCAGCGTGGCGTGCGCGGCCTCGTCACCACCTCGGGTGTGCGCGATGTCGCCGACCTGCGCGCCATGGGCTTCCCCGCCTGGTCCTCGGCCGTCAGCGCCCAGGGCAGCGTCAAGGCCACCGCCGGCGCGGTGAACGTGCCGATCGTCGTCGGCGGGCAGCTCGTCAGCCCCGGCGACGCCGTGCTCGCCGACGACGACGGCGTCGTGTGCGTGCCGCGCGGGTGGATCGCCGAGGCGCTGGCCGCCGGCCAGGCCCGGCTGGAGAAGGAGGAAGCAACGCGGCAGGCTTTCCGGGAGGGCCAGCTCGGCCTGGACCGCTACGGCCTGCGGGCCACCCTCGCCGATCTCGGCGTCGAGTACGTCAGCGCCGCCGACCTCGCCGAGCGGCAGCGATGACCGCCCGGGCGGTGCCGTGCATGCTGATGCGCGGCGGCACCTCCAAGGGGGCGTTCTTCCTCGCCTCCGACCTGCCCACCGACCCGGCTGCCCGCGACGACCTGCTGCTGCGGATCATGGGCAGCCCCGATCCCCAGCAGATCGACGGGCTCGGCGGCGCCCAGCCGGTGACCAGCAAGGTCGCCGTGGTGGCCCCGTCGGCCGAGCCCGACGCCGACGTCGACTATCTGTTCCTGCAGGTCGGCATCGACGTACCGACCGTGTCGGACCGGCAGAACTGCGGCAACCTGCTCGCCGCCGTCGGGCAGTTCGCCGTCGAGCGCGGCCTGGTCACCCCGGACAGCGGTCACACCAGCGTGCGGATCCGGCTGGTCAACACCGGCGGGCTGGCGACCTCGACGTTCGCCACCCCGGACGGGCGGGTCCGCTACCGCGGGAACGCCGGGATCGCCGGCGTACCCGGTACCGCCGCGGCGGTCGCGCTGGAGTTCGCCGACACCGCGGGCTCGGTGTGCGGCAGCCTGCTGCCGACCGGCCGGCTCGTCGACGAGATCGACGGAATCGAGGTGACCTGCATCGACAACGGCATGCCGGTCGTGGTCGCCAGGGCCGCCGACCTCGGGCTGACCGGTTACGAGACAACGGGCGAGCTGGCCGCCGACGGCGCGCTGGCCGACCGGATCCAGGCCCTGCGGACCCGGGCCGGCAAGCTGATGGGGCTCGGCGACGTCACCGACAGCTCCGTGCCGAAGACCACCCTGGTCGCACCCGCGCGCGACGGCGGCGCCCTATGCACCCGCACCTTCATCCCGACCCGCCCGCACCCGGCGATCGGCGTCCTCGGCGCGGTCACCGTGGCCACCGCCGCGCTGCTCGACGGCGCGGTCGGCCACCGGCTGCTGACACGACCCCGGGACGGCGGCCCACTCGCCATCGAGCACCCGAGCGGCTCGCTGGAGGTCGACGTCGCGATCGACGGCGACGTCAGCCCGCCGAGGGTGCGGCGCTCGGCCGTCATCCGCACTGCCCGGCCGCTGTTCGACGGTGCGGCCATCCCGCGTCCCTGATCACACCCGGCGCGCGGAGCCGGCGAGCGACCGGCCCGCGCTACGGTTGACACACCGGTCCTGGCACCAATCCGCGCGCGGAGGTTGTGAACGATGGTGGCGACGACGAGTTCGAGCTCGGACCGGACCGAGCCGGCGCTCCCCGTCCTCGACGCCATCCGAGTGGCCATCGCCAACGGCGAGTTCGTCCCCAACCAGCGGCTGGTCGAGGCCGACCTCTCCGAGCGTTTCGGAGCCAGCCGGGCGAGCGTCCGCACCGCCCTGGTCCAGCTGACCAGCGAGGGTCTGGTCGAACGGGTACAGAATCGGGGAGCCCGGGTACGCGCGGTCTCGCTCGCCGAGGCCGTCGAGATCACCGAGGTCCGGATGGTCCTGGAGGGGCTGTGCGCCGCCAAGGCGGCCCAACAGCTCACCGACGACGACCGCGACCGGTTGCGGGCCATGGGCTCCGCCATGCGGGCCGCGGTCGCCACCGGAGACCTCCTGGGCTACTCCGAGCTGAACACACAGCTCCACGCCCTGGTGCGTTCACTGGCGGGGCAGGCCACGGCCCGCTCCATCCTCGAACGACTGCGCGGGCAGAACGTCCGTCACCAGTTCCAGCTGGCGATGCATCCGGGTCGCCCGTCCGTCTCCCTCCCCCAGCACCTGGAGATCATCGAGGCGCTCTGCGCGGGCGACCCCGAGGCCGCCGAGGCCGCCATGCGCCGCCACCTCCGCAGCGTCATCGACACGCTGCCCGAGGTCGAGACCTCCCGGACCCGCCGGTTCAGCGCGCTGTGACACGGCTCGTCACGATCGTCGGAGCGAGCCGGTAGCACCGCGTCGACCAGCCTGGCCGCTACTGCCCGACCAGCTCCACCCCGCTGCGCCGATCACCCGCCGTGCGGCCCGCAACCGTCCGGCACGCTGGGAAGGGCTCACCCTCAACCTGTTGCAATGCGAGGGTGTTGCGGATCACCATGGGAGTTCCGACATCGGCTTGACGAGGAGCTGCCCGTGATCCCGATCATCGAGTTCGTGCTGGGTATCGCGGTACTCGTCTACAGTGCCGAGAAGCTGATCGGCTATCTGGTCGGCGTCGCCAGCAGGTGGGCGATCTCACTCTTCCTGATCGCGATCGTCTTCACCGGGATCGAGTTCGACGATCTCGCGTTCGGCATCGTCCTGAACCTCGAAGATCTCAGTAACGTCGCTCTCGGCACCGTGATCGGGACGACGATCGCGATGACCGGCGTCGTACTCTCCCTCTCGGCGATCATCGCGCCGTTCCCGGTGGACGTGCCCAAGGACTACCTCGTCCTGTTCGTGGCCGCGCCGGTGCTGATGTTCGCCTTCGCGCTCGCCGGTGCTCTCACGCTCGTCACCGGGATCTTGCTCGTGGTGCTGTTCGTGGCGTTCGTCGGCTGGATCGCCTACCGCGAGTACTCCCTGCGGCGCCCGGTGTGGCGCAACGCCGAGGTCTACGAGCAGCTCGAGAAGGCCGGCGTGGGCGGGGGAGGGACGGCGACCATCACCGGAGGCGGCGAGGGCGGGGACGTCCCGGACGGCAACGACACCCAGATCGCCGGCGGTCGGTTCAGCGGCTTCAACCTGCCGCCCGACCTGCGCGTGGACCAAGGCTTCCTCAACGCGCGGAAGCACTCGCCCGGCGTCGGCATCGTGCTCGCGGTCGTGGCCCTGATCGGGCTCGTCATCGGCGCCGTGGTCGCCGGGCAGGGCACCGAGGGGGTCCTCGACACCTTCGCCATCGACGGCACCGTCTTCGGTGTCACGATCGCGACGCTGGCGCTCTCCCTCGAGGACATCTTCCTCACCGTGGAGCCCGCCCGCCGGGGCGCACCGGAGATCGCCGTCGCGAACATCATCGGCAGCGTCGTGTTCTCGGTGACCGGCAAGCTCGGGATCATCCTACTCGTGGGCGGGGCGATCACCGTCGACCGGGACGTCCTGATCTGGCACCTGCCGGTGCTGGTGGCGATCACGGCACTCTCGGCGATCTTCCTGGCGACCGGGCGGATGCGCCGCTGGCACGGCGTCGTCCTGCTCGCCGTCTACATCACCTACTTCGTCCTCAGCCTGGTGGTCTTCAACGGGGTCCCCCTCGACACCGACTGAGCTGACGTGCACCGTCCCTCGGTGCACCACCCGACCTCTACTCATCAGCATTCACCGGTTCGCTCGGCCGGCGACACGACGGGGACGAGACAGCACAGCAGTCCAGCGGACTGGACACGCCACAGGGGGGAGATGTCGCGTTGTTGACGAAAGATCGGGTCGGGGGTGCCCTCGCCATGGTGGCCGCCATCGTCGGCCTCGTGTTGGTGTTCACCACACACGGCTCCAAGGGCGACACCGACAAGGACAGCACGCCCGACACGTCACCACCCACCAGCCAGGTCCAGGCGCCGGCCCCGGGCCGAACCCAACCGCCGGCGTTAGCGCCTTCTCAGCCGGCACAGCCGGCGCAGCCGCCGAAGAAGGACGACGACGACTAGTGAGGGTTGCCCCTCACACGCTTTCAAGAAGAGCGAGTGGGTGTTCAGCCGAATTCGCCGGCTCGGCTATGCCACGCGAAACCGGCGGCGACCAGGCGAAGCTGGTATATGACTCTCGAGGCGCTGGCCAGGCCGAACAGCGGCCTTGCCTCCGCCACGATCGGAACGCGGTGTGGGGCCGCATCAAAGTACACTCGACATACTCCGTCCCTGGCGGTCGGAATCCGTCGGCTGGCAGGTGGGTCAGGTTATGAACTGGCGGATATGTGCGGTCGCGCTCTCGATCCTGGGCTTCGTCTGCGGCTGTGGCCAGCCTCCGGCGGACACCGCACCCGACACGCTGTCGCCCGGGGTCCTCCGCATTGGCACCTATTTTGTCAACCCGCCGTTCGAATACGTCTCCGATGGCGCCAGGGTCGGCTTCGAGGTCGACCTGATGAACGAGGTCGCCGCACGGCTCAGCCTCAGACCCGAGTTCGTCGACACGCGGTGGGAGACGATCCTGCAACAGATGCAGGACGGGCGGTACGACTGCATCGTGGGAGGTATCACGGTCACCCCGGCCCGCGAGGAGAGCCTTGCGTGGTCGACGCCGTACATGACGACGACGCTCAGCCTCGTCGTCGACGCTCAGAGGAACCCCACAATCAGCGGCATCGCCGACTTGAAAGGTGGCTCGGTCGGCGTTCAGGCGGCGACCACCGACTACGACATCGCTATGCGGATGCAGGCCGCGGGCCAGATCGGCAGCGTCAAGGTCTATCCGTTCGACCGAATCGACGACGCCATCAGCGACCTCGCCGCCGGCCGCGTCACAGCGGTGATGAAGGTTCATCCGGTGGCCGAGTGGCTCGCGCGAAAGACCCCCGGGCTGCGCATCGTGGCCGAGGTACCGAATGAACCGCAGCCGCTGGGCATCGGCATCAGCAAGACCAACGCTCGTCTCCTTGCCGCCGTCAACGAAGCCCTCGCAGCGATGAAGCGAGACGGCAACTACGACAGGCTCGCGCGGAAATGGGGTGTTCTCTGACCTCGGTTCGCCGGCAGGCCGTTCACCGGGTCGAACCGCGCCGCGATCGTCGCCCAGCCCAAGGCCCCGACCGTGCGTGACCAGCTCGGCCGCATCGGTCGTGACAGGTCTGATGTCGCCCGCGACGTTCAGATCCCGGGCCCGCCGACGTTCGCAATAATGCGGCAGAGAGGGCGATCGATTATCGGCGTAAAAGACGACCAATCTGGTCTCGACTTCACAGAGCCGGCAACCGGCAAGTTCGCTGGTTTCGATATCGAGATCGCCAGGCAACGGTACACCTTACCGGCCGGCGGTCCCGGCTCCGGCCGCGCTGGCGGCACGGCTGTTCGACGCCCCGCGACCATAAGCACGCTGGCTACTGCCCGGACCGGGGCGCAGCACGTCCGGAACGACGAACGCCGGGCATCCGCTTGATCGCGGATCCCGGCGTTCGCGTGGTTCAGCTTGGCGGTGGCGGTGGGATTCGAACCCACGGAGGGTTGCCCCTCACACGCTTTCGAGGCGTGCTCCTTTGGCCGCTCGGACACGCCACCGCAGGTGACTGTACCGGAGCGGTGCCGGCCGCCGTGCACCCCGGGGCAGGCGCGCGCCTCAGCTCTTGAGCTCGGGGAAGTCCTCCTCGCGGAACTCCCCGGACCGGGTTCCGGCGTTCTCCTGCCCGCGCAGCTCGACCCGGCGGATCTTGCCGGAGATCGTCTTGGGCAGCTCGGCGAACTCCAGCCGCCGGATCCGCTTGTAGGGGGCGAGGTGCTCGCGGGCGAACCGCAGGATGGACAGCGCGGTGTCCCGGTCGGGCGCGTGGCCGCCGGCGAGCACCACGTACGCCTTGGGCACGGCCAGCCGGATCTCGTCCGGGGCGGGCACCACCGCCGCCTCGGCCACCGCCGGGTGCTCGATCAGCACGCTCTCCAGCTCGAACGGGCTGATCCGGTAGTCCGACGCCTTGAACACGTCGTCGGCGCGGCCCACGTAGGTGATGTAGCCGTCCGCGTCGCGGCTGGCCACGTCACCGGTGTGGTAGAAGCCGCCGCGCATCGCCTCGGAGTTGCGCTCGTCGTCGTCGGCGTAGCCCACCATCAGACCGAGCGGTCGGTCGGCGAGCTCCAGACAGATCTCGCCCTCCTCGGCGACCTTGCCCGAGGCCACCTCGATCAGCGTGACCCGGTAGCCGGGGATCGGGCGGCCCATCGAACCGGGCTTGACGTGCTGCCCCGGCGGGTTACCGATCTGCACCGTCGTCTCGGTCTGCCCGAAGCCGTCCCGGATGCGCACCCCCCAGGCCTTCTCCACCTGCTCGATGACCTCGGGGTTCAGCGGCTCCCCGGCCCCGACCACCTTGGCCGGCGGGTTCTTGAGCGCCGTCAGGTCGGCCTGGATCAGCATCCGCCACACCGTCGGCGGCGCGCAGAACGAGTCGACAGCGCAGCGGCCGATCACCTCCAGCATGGTCGCCGCGTCGAACCGGCCGTAGTTGTAGATCAGCACGGTGGCGCCGGCGTTCCACGGGGCATACACGTTCGACCAGGCGTGCTTGGCCCAGCCGGGCGAGGAGATGTTCAGGTGCACGTCGCCGGGCTGCAGGCCGATCCAGTACATGGTGGAC
The DNA here is from genome assembly GCA_036497465.1 of Pseudonocardia sp. Classification (GTDB taxonomy): domain Bacteria; phylum Actinomycetota; class Actinomycetes; order Mycobacteriales; family Pseudonocardiaceae; genus Pseudonocardia. The sequence continues at coordinate 23,085 of DASXJJ010000097.1, forward strand.
AGGTGCCCGACCGGGTAGGACACCTGCGTGTGCTCGACCAGCTTCGGCTTCGCCGTGGTGCCCGAGGTGAAGTACAGCAGCAGCGGGTCGCTCGCGTGCGTGACCGCGTCCGGGGTGAACAACGGTGACTCGCCGACGGCGTCGCCGTAGCTGATCCAGCCCTCGGCCGGGGCGCCCACCGCGATCCGCGTGTAGTCGCCGTCCACCGTGTCCCACTTGCCGACCTCGGGCGAGGCCACCACCACGTGCCGCGCCCCGCCGCGCTCGACCCGGTCGCGCAGGTCGGACTCGGCCAGCAGCGTGGTAGCCGGGATGATCACCGCGCCGAGCTTCATCGAGGCCAGGATCAGCTCCCACAGCTCGACCTGGTTGCCGAGCATCAGCACGATCCGGTCGCCGCGCGCCACACTCAGCGAACGCAGCCAGTTGGCCACCTGGTTGGACCGCCGGGACATCTCCGCGAAGGTCCACTTCTGCTCGGAGCCGTCCTGCTCGACGATCCACAACGCCGGCCGGTCGGCGCTGTCGGCGGCCGAGGCGAGGTGGTCGAACCAGTCCAGCGCCCAGTTGAACTCGTCCAGCTCGGGCCAGCGGAACTCCCGGTAGGCGTGCCCGTAGTCCTCCCGGTGGTCCAGCAGGAACTGCCGCGCCGCCTGAAACTCAGCCAAGCCCGTGCTCACGGACGTGCTCCTTTGCGAAGGTGTCTGAACGATCCTGAGAGTACTGACAATCGGCTACCCGGCGCCGGAACCGTCCCGCCGATCTCGGGCCAGCAGGTCCAGCGCCACGTCGACGATCATGTCTTCCTGACCGCCGACCAGACCGCGCCGGCCGACCTCCACCAGGATGTCCCGGGTGTCCAGCTTGTACTCGGTGGCCGCGCGCTCCGCGTGCCGCAGGAAGCTGGAGTACACACCGGCGTAGCCGAGGGTGAGCGTCTCGCGGTCCACCCGCACCGGGCGGTCCTGCAGCGGGCGCACCAGGTCGTCGGCCGCGTCCTGCAGCGCGAAGAGGTCGCACCGGTGGCCCCATCCGTTGATGTCGGCCACCGCGATGAACGCCTCGATCGGGCAGTTGCCCGCGCCGGCGCCGTGCCCGGCCAGCGAGGCGTCGACCCGGGTCACGCCCTCCTCCACGGCCACCACCGAGTTGGCCACCGAGAGCGACAGGTTCTCGTGCGCGTGGATGCCGATCTGGGTGCCCGGGTCCAGCACGTCGCGGTAGGCGCGGACGCGGTCCCGCACGTCGTTCATGGTCAGCCGGCCGCCGGAGTCGGTCACGTACACGCAGTGCGCGCCGGCGTCCTCGAGGATCTTCGCCTGCTCGGCCAGCTCGGCGGCCGGCGCCATGTGGCTCATCATCAGGAAACCGGACACGTCCATGCCCAGCTCGCGGGCGTGCCCGATGTGCTGCGGCGCGATGTCCGCCTCGGTGCAGTGGGTCGCCACCCGCACCGAGCGCACGCCCAGGTCGTAGGCCTTGTCCAGCTCGCGGACGGTGCCGATGCCGGGCAGCAGCAGGGTGGTGAGCACCGCGTTCGGCATCGCCTCGGCGGCCGCCGTGATCCACTCCCAGTCGGTGTTGCTGCCCGGGCCGTAGGTGAGGCTCGCACCGGCCAGCCCGTCGCCGTGCGCCACCTCGATGGCGTCGACCCCGGCGGCGTCCAGCGCCCGGGCGATCTCCGCGACCCGCTCCGGGGCGAGCCGGTGCCGGATGGCGTGCATGCCGTCGCGCAGCGAGACGTCCTGGATGTACAGCTCGGGCCCGCCGGTCGTCGCATTGCTGGTAGTCGCGTTGCTGGTCGTCGCGTTGCTGGTCGTCGCGTTGGTCATCGTGTTGCTCCCGAGGCGATCCGCTCGGCGGTGCGCAGCGCCGCCGAGGTCATGATGTCGAGGTTGCCCGCGTAGGCCGGCAGGTAGTGCGCCGCGCCCTCGACCTCGAGGTACACCGACACCTTCAGCGCCGGGCGGGGGCTGCCCTGGAGGATGAGGGTGTGCAGCGGCTCGTCGTCCGCGATCGGGCTGACCTGCACCTCCTGCTTGAGGCGGTAGCCGGGCACGTACTCGGCGACGTCCTTGACCATGCGCGCCACGCTGTCCTGGATCGCGCCCGCGCCGGCCTCGTCGCACAGGCACAGCACGGTGTCGCGCATGATCAGCGGTGGCTCGGCCGGGTTCAGGATGATGATCGCCTTGCCCCGCCCCGCGCCGCCGACCACCTCGATGGCCTTGGACGTGGTCTCGGTGAACTCGTCGATGTTCGCCCGGGTACCCGGGCCGGCGGAGCGCGACGAGATGCTGGCGACGATCTCCGCGTAGCGCACCGGCGCGACCCGGGAGACGGCGGCGACCATCGGGATGGTGGCCTGCCCGCCGCAGGTGACCATGTTCAGGTTCGGCGCGTCCAGGTGCTCGTCCAGGTTCACCACCGGCACCACGTACGGCCCGATGGCGGCCGGGGTCAGGTCGACCAGCCGGGCCGGGTGGTCCTTCAGCGCCTCGGCGTTGGCGCGGTGCGCGCCGGCCGACGTCGCGTCGAAGATCAGCCCGATCTCGTCGACACCGCCCATCGCGAGCAGCCCGGCCACCCCGTCGGAGGTGGTCGGCACGCCCAGCCCGCGAGCCCGGGCCAGCCCGTCGGAGTCCGGGTCGATGCCCACCATCGCGGCCACCTCCAGCGTCTCGGACAGCCGGATCACCTTGATCATCAGATCGGTGCCGATGTTGCCCGACCCGATCACCGCAACCTTCGTCGCCATGTCCCCACCTACCCCATGCTGCTTCCGCCGTTGACGCTGATCACCTGGCCGGTCACGAAGCCGGCGTCCGGTCCGGCCAGGTAGGCCACCGCGCCGGCGACGTCCTCGACCGTTCCCGGGCGGGCCATCGGGATCAGGTCGGTGGCCCGGTCGAGCACGTGCAGGAACGCGTCGTCGTACAGGCCGGCCCGGACCGCGGCGGTGATCTCCGGGGTCTCCACGTAGGACGGGGCGACCGTGTTGACCGTGATCCCGGCGGAGGCGAACTCCCTGGCCAGCGCGGTGCACATGGCGTGCACGCCGCCCTTGGCCGCGTTGTACACCGCGTGGTCGACCAGCCCGTTGCGCACCGACTCCGCCCCGATGTTCACGATCCGCCCGCCGCCCCGGGTCACCAGGTGCGGCAGCAGTGCGAGCGTGCACCGGATCGTCGTCCACAGGTTGTTGTCGATCGTGGCCCGCAGGGTCTCCTCGGTGTGCTCCAGGGTCGCCCGGATCACCCCGCCGCCGGCGTTGTTGACCAGCACGTCGACCCCGCCGTACGCGTCCACGGCGGCGGCCAGCAGCCGGTCGGCCTCGCCGGGTTGGGACAGGTTGCCGACGTAACCCGCCGGCTCGTGCCCGCGCTCGCGCAGCGCCTCGGTGGCCTTCTTCAGCTCGTCGGAGGTCAGCGCGCCGATCACCACCCGGGCGCCGTCGGCGAGCAGCCGCTCCACGATGCCGAACCCGATGCCGCCGGTGCCCCCGGTGACGACGGCGACCCTGCCCTCGAGCGCACCGCTCACAGGATGATCGCCAGATCGCCCGCCGGGCGCAGCTCGGTCATGTCCAGCACCGCCCGCTTGGACCGGATGCGCAGCTCGCCGGCGCGCGCCACCAGCCGGTAGTAGTGCCGTCCCACGTAGGACGACGCCTTGCCGTTGCGGAACCGCCACACGGTGAACAGCGCGGTCACCGGCAGGAAGGTGTCCTCGGGAGCACCGCCCTCCGGGGTCTCCACCCGGCCGAGCATCACGTTGAAGATCTGGTGGTTGGTCCGCGAGTGCGGGTACTCGCGGTGTGCCTTGCGGCTGTTCAGCCGCTCCACCCGCAGCCGCAGCCGCAGCTCGTCGTCGTCGATCAGCACCAGGTCCCGGGTCGGGTCGCCCTCCGGGGTGTCGTTGCACGGCACCACGTAGCGCAGCGTCTCGGCGAACAGCGCGAACCAGCCGTCCAGGTCCCAGGCGTCCAGCAGCGCCGACTCGCGGTAGAGGAAGTCCTCCACCTCGGAGCGGGTGAGCGTGGCCAGGTCGGGCGACACCGGGGCCGTCATCCGTCTTCCTTCCGGTACGCCGCGTCGCCCATCTGCTCCTGCCAACGGCGCCAGAACACCCGCATCTGGCCCTCGTCGTTGCCGTGCTGCTCGCGCGCCATGCCCCGGGAGATGTCGCTCCACTGGACCCCGCCGGAGGTGAAGCCCTGCTGGCAGGACTCCAGCGCCTCCACGTCGTCCGGGGTGGCGAACCCGGCCGGGCCGAGGAAGGTGAGGAAGCTGTCCAGCCGGCGTTGCCGCAGCTGGGGCAGCTCACCTCGGGGCGCCAGCTCCCACGCCGTGATGTCCATCTGGTCCGGTGCCGAGGGCATGAAGGTCCGCACGGTCACCGCCATGATGTCGTTCACCACGAGGTTCGGGTAGATCAGCATGTTCCGGTTGGTGTCGGCCATCCGGGAGGCCCGCTCCTCGCCGTGCTTGGCGACCAGGTCGGCCCGCATCGCGGCGATCTCCTCGCGGGCGTCCTCGCCGAACAGCGGCTCCCACTTCGCGATCGGCCGGCCCCACGGCGCGTCGTACTCCAGCACGGCGTGCCCGTTGCCCAGGTCGTACGAGGTGCCCTGCACGCCGCTGCGCAGGTCGGTGCCCAGTGCCACCAGGTACTTGAAGTAGGTGTCGTGCACCGAGACCGCGTGGTAGCCGTCGATGCTGTTCTCGCAGAGCAGCTTCCAGTTGGCCTGCATGCAGTACTCGTTGGTGCCCTTGACGATCTCCATCTCGCCGTCGGCCGAGTCGATGATCAGATCCAGGTACTCCCGCGCGCCCGCGAGGTAGGTGACCAGGTCGACGATGTCCGGGTCGAAGCTGGCGAACACGAACCCCCGGTAGCTCTCCACCTTCGCCGGCGACTTGAGCCCCAGCTCGGCGAAGTCCAGCTTCTCGCCGTAGCCCTCCCGGTCCGGCACGCCCTTGAGGTCGCCCTCGGAGTCGAAGCTCCACGCGTGGTAGAAGCACGGGAACGACTTCGAGGTGCCCGACTTCTGCCGGCAGATCAGCGCGCCGCGGTGGGTGCAGGAGTTGTGGAAGACGTTCACCCGCCCCGACTTCGCCCCGCGCACCATGAACAGCGGCCGGCCCCCGACGGGGCGGCGCACGAAGTCGCCCGGCTCGCTGATCTCGGACTCGTGGCCGACGTAGAGCCAGCAGTGGTCGAAGATCCGCCCGCGTTCCTGCTCGAAGATCTCCGGTGAGGTCATCGACGAGCGGTGCACCCGGAACCGGTGCCGCTCGGGGTCCTCGTGGACCACCGGGAACCCGGTCAGGCTGGATACGTCGGAGGGTGTGTCGTTGACCAGTGTCATGACTCGCTCCGCAGGAACTGCCCCACCACCGCGTTGAAGTCGGCGGCGCGTTCGATCTGGGTCCAGTGCCCGCAGCGGGCGAACACCGACAGGTCGGCGTTCGGCAGCAGCCGCACCATGTTCCAGGCCACGTCGACCGGCACGACCTTGTCCTCGCGGCCGTGCAGCAGCAGTGCCCGGGTGTCGACGGCCCGCGCCTGCTCCTCGGTGATGCCCAGCTGGCTGCCGGCGTGCCGGTCGGAGAACATTGCGGTGTAGGCCTCGAACGCGCCTGGCGCCACGCTGGCCTCGTAGCGGGTCTTCACCAGGTCGTCGGTGATGATCGCCGGGTCGACCGCGAAGCAGTCCAGCAGCAGCCGCCGCATGTTCTCCTCCGACGGCTCGTACGCGCGCAGCGCCGTGAGCCCCTCGGTCATCGTCATGCCCACCCCGGGCGAGCCCATCAGCACCATCCGGCCGACCCGCTCCGGGTGCTGCTCAGCCATGGCCAGTGCGATCCGCCCACCCAGCGAGTTGCCCACGATGGACACCCGCTCCAGCCGCATCGCGTCCATGAACGCGAGCACGTGGTCCCGCCAGGTCTCCAGCGAGTAGTACACGTCGTCCGGGCGCTGGGTGTAGCCGAAGCCGACCAGGTCGGGTGCGAGCACGCGGTGGCCCTGCTCGGACAGCGGCTCCATGTTCAGCCGCCAGTTCGCCCACGCCGACACCCCGGGCCCGGAACCGTGCAGCATCAGCACCGGGTCGCCGGTGGACTCCGCCGCCGAGCCCCAGTCCCAGTAGTTGGTGCTGATACCGCCGGCATCGACGGTGAGTCCGGCGGCCTCGGTCGCTACGGTCATGCGGCGGCTCCCTGCTCGAAGATCGCGAAACACTTGTTGGAGTTGAAGACGTCGGTCACCACGAAGTCCGACCAGCTCAGCGGCATTCCCAGCTCGTGCATCGCACCGGCGAGGCAGAACCAGTTGAGCATCTCGTGCTGGCCGGCATCGACGACCTGCTTGCCGGTGGTGGAGGTCCAGGTGTCCCAGTCGCCGGCCACGAAGGCGTCGTAGAGCACCTGGTCGGCGGCGGTGTCCGGGCGCAGGTGCCAGTCCTTGTCGTTCAGGAACGCGTGCGACCAGCTGGAGCTGGCCACCAGTGCCACCCGCTTGTCGGTCTTGGCGAACGCCCTGGCCACGGCCGCACCGAGCTTGAAACAGCGCGCCGGGGACGGACCGACCGGGTCGAGGCGCTCGTCGGAGATGTCGGCGAACCGGGCCAGCCCGCCGCGCCGGGCGATGGCGTGCTGGCCGTAGCAGTTCACCGTGATCGGCAGGATCGGGTAGGGGAACTCCCGGCCCGCGTTGTCGTAGTCCAGGAACAGCTGGGTGTTGGCGATGGCGTGCGGGAAGTGCCCGGACTCGCGCTTCTGGTAGCTGTACGCGACGTCGAAGCCGTCCTCGAGCAGCTCGTTGGCGAGCAGCCGCGCGCCCTCCTCGTCGCCCTGCAGCGTGAACGTCGAGTCCTCGGGCAGGCCCCAGGCGTTCGGCGCGCCCCGGTTGCTCATGAAGGTGAACGGATCGACCTCGGTCCGCCCGTAGGCCAGCACGCAGAACGGCGGGACGACCTCCTCGCGGAAGTTCTCGTACTGGTCGTCGCCCCAGACCAGCACCACGTCCGGCTGGAACTCGTCGAGCTTCTGCCGGGTCCTGGACAGGTCCTCGACGAGGTGCTTGCGGTGACCGGCGGCGGCCGCGGTGCCCCCGTCGTCCGCCCACTCGGTACGCATCAGCTCCGGCCAGTTCGCCGTGTCCTTCTCCGCGTCCGGGATGCCGGGGTCACCGAGCGTCCACCGCAGGAGGTCGGCCATGTGCTCGTCGGTGACCGCGAGCAACGGGTAGTGGGTGATCCCGAGTCCGAGAAACTGTGCGCTCATCTGCCCTCCAGCAGTACCCGTGCGTTCTCCCGGCCGATGGCCGCCGTGAGCTGGTCGGTGAGCCGGTCGTCGGGGCCGGCCAGCACCGCGCCGGTGGGGTCCTCCCGCGCGGCGAAGGGGTAGTCGGTGCCCAGCAGGACATGCCCGGCGCCGTACCGCCGGGTGGCGAGCAGCAGGCTGTCCACGTCGTAGGTCAGCGAGTCGCTGTACAGGCGGGTGGCCAGCGCGCCGGGCAGCTCGTCGTCGGGCACGTCCGGGTTCTTGAGCCGCTCGCCCTTGTCCAGCCGGGGCAGCAGCCAGGGCAGCGTGCCGCCACCGTGCGCCAGGCACAGCCGGATCCCCGGCCGGCGCCGGAGCAGCGCCCCGCCCACCAGCAGCCCGGCGGCCGCGACCCCCGTCTCCGAGGGCATGCCGGCGCCGAACGGGATGCCCAGCAGGGCCATCCGCGCGTCCAGCGTCACGTCCGCCGGGTGCACGAACACCAGCGCGCCCAGCTCGACCGCCTCGTCGAAGAACGGGTCAAGGCTCTCGTGACCCAGCTCCCGGTCGCCGACCCGGGTGCCGATCTCCACGCCCAGGAAGCCCAGCTCGGACACGCAGCGGCGCAGCTCCTTGACCGCGCTCGGGGTGTCCTGCAGCGGGACGGCGCCGAGCGCCCGCAGCCGCCGGGGGTTGCGGCCGACCAGCTCGGTCAGGAAGTCGTTCTGCGCGGCGGCCAGCACCGCGGCCCCGTCCGGCGGTGCGTCGTGACAGAAGGTGATCGGCGTGGGCGACACGACCTGCACGGCCACCCCGTCGGCGTCCATGTCCGCCACCCGCCGTTCGGCCGACCAGCAGCGGTCGTCGACCAGCCGGTACGGCTCGCCGCCGAGCAGGATCCGCGCGCTCGACTCCTCCAGCCGCACCACGCTCGGCCAGCGGTATCCCGGCGACTGGCCGCTCAGATCCGGCAGCGCGGGGTCGATCGCGTGGGTGTGCACATCGACCAGACCGTCCGTCATCAGACATCCTCCCCGGCAGCACCGCTGCTGTGGCGCCCGACACTAGGAATTCTGGTACCAGAATTCAATACTTGACCGGTTCACCCGGTGAATCCACTGGTGGATTGCGTAGTTGTGGGTGAAGGTTTCATCGCTGGCCGTGTACCCACCGCCCCTGAGGAGGATCCGATGGCCGCTGACGCAGGCCCTCGGGGCTCCCGCGCGCAGCAGGTCGCGGCCGAGCTGGAGGCCCAGATCCTCACCGACAGGGCCGCGCCCGGCGACCGGTTGGGCCTGCGCACCGAGCTGATCACCCGCTTCGGCGTGAGCCCGGCCGTGATGAACGAGGCGCTGCGCATCCTGCGCGAGCGCGACCTGGTCGACGTGCGGCCCGGCCCCAACGGCGGGGTCTTCGTGGCCAACCCGCCGCCACAGGTCCGCCTGGGCGCCGTCGACCTCTGGCACCAGGGGCTGACCGTCGACCCGGAGCAGCTGTTCGAGGCGCGCCGGTACCTGGACGGGCTGTTCCCCTCGGTGGCCATGCAGCGCGCCACCCCGGACGACATCCGCGCCATGGAGTGGGCGCTGGACGACATGCGCGCCGCCTCCGCCCGCGACGACGCCCGGACGTTCCTGGACGCCACCATGCGCCTGCACCTCGCCATGGCCAGGGCCGCCCGCATCGAGGTGCTCACCGGCTTCTACCAGACGATCGTCACGCTGATCACCGCCACGATGACCCGGGCCGCGTTCGTCCCCGGCCTGGAGGGGCTGCGCGAGCACAACCTGCAGGTGCACGCCCAGCTGATCGCCGGGATCCGCGACCAGGACACCCTGCTGCTGGAGAAGGCGCTGGCCGAGCACCACGACGACATGGTCCGGATGCGCTGAGACCGCCGCTCGGCCGGACCGACCGGGCAGCGGCGGGTCAGCGGCCGCGGACCGACCGGCGCGCGTCCAGCACGGCCAGGTCGGCCGCCGCCCGGCCCGCGTGCCAGCCGGCCGAGTTGGACACGGTCGACCGCCGGGTCACCAGGTCCGGGTAGAGCTCGGCCACCCGCCGCTCGACGGCCCGGTCCTTGGCGGCCAGGACCGGGAGCAGCCGGTCGTCGCCCACCGACTCCGCCACGGCCGCCTCCGCTCCCCGGGACGCCTCGGCCAGCCGCTCGCCGATCCGCTGCGCGTAGGACATCAGGAACGCCCGGCGGAACGACTTCGTCCTGGGCTGGCCCCGCCGACCCACCTGCCTCCCGGCCGCGAGCATCGCCCGCCCCGCCTGGACCAGCAGCGAGGTGCTGAGCACCTCGACCAGCTCGGTGTCGGTGTCCTCGCCGATCACCGTCACGAACCCGAGCGACTCGGTGAACACCGCCTGGCAGTGGTTGGGCGTGGCCACCGCACCGACCAGCATCGACTTGGCCCGCAGGTAGGGGTTGTCCAGCCAGATCCGGCGGCCGCCGGTGCGCACGCCGGGCGGTCCGGCGCCCGGCGCGGCCTCCCGGACCGCCCGCTCCAGCGAGTAGCGGCTCATCAGGTCCTGGGCCTTGGCGAAGAAGGCGTCGGCCTCCTCCGGGTAGGGCGTGGACTCCGCCTTGGCCAGCAGCGCCCGCACCCTGGCGAGCATCTTCGGGTCCACGTCGGCGGCGCCGCCGCGCGGTGTCCCGGCCGGCCCGGGCGGGACCGGCTCGGCCGCGGCGGCCGCGGTGCCGGGCGGCGGCAGCAGCACCGGCTGGGCCGGCAACACCCCGAGATGGGCGAGCTGCTCGAGCACCACGGCCAGGGCCGCGACGTCGTCGGCCGCCTCCCGCGTGGACCATGCGGCGATGAAGGGCAGCGCCGGATCCCACCACACGCTCGCCCCCAGCTCGGCCAGCTGCGCCCGCCAGCGGGGATGCATCGCGGCCTCGGCGTACCGGGTGGCCTCGGCGGCCAGCGCGTCGACCAGGAACTCCTGGGCGGCCTCGTGCTGGCGACGCCGGGACACCTGCCACAGGTCCACCGGCTGCCACCCCTGCACCCAGACGCGCTCCAGCCCGGCGAACAGCGCGGCGTCGGCGGCCCGCGCGAACGGTGCCGGTGCGCCGCGCGCCTCACCGACGAGCCGGGACGCCTGGCGAACCGCCCAGCCGTCGCCGTCGGTGTGCCGCGCCGAGGCGAGCATGATTCGCTCGGTCAGAGCGGGCACGGTCAGGTCCGGCCGCCGCCACCGGTGTGCGCCCCACATCCGGGCCAGTCTGCGCGCCCCCGGCCGCCGCCCTCGTCCCGGGGTGGCCGGGGTGGGGCTGCTCAGTCCGGGACGCGGCGGGCGGCGAAGAAGCCGGTGAGCAGCGCGGCGCACTCGTCGGCCAGCACACCGCCGACCACGTCCGGCCGGTGCAGCACCCGGCGGTCGCGCAGCACGTCCCACAGCGAGCCGACCGCCCCGGTGCGCGGCTCCCACGCCCCGAACACCAGCCGGGCCACCCGGGCCAGCCCGATCGCCCCCGCGCACATCGCGCACGGCTCGACGGTGACCACCAGCGTCGCGCCGTCCAGCCGCCAGCTCCCGGCCGCGCGGGCGGCCGCGCGCAGCGCCAACACCTCGGCGTGCGCGGTCGGGTCGCCCAGCGCCTCGCGGGAGTTGCACGCGGCGGCCAGCTCGACGCCGTCGGAGTCGAGCACCACCGCGCCGATCGGCACGTCGCCGGTGTCCGGGGCGGCCCGGGCCTCGCGTAGTGCGCGCCGGATCAGCGCCTCGTCGGCGTCGGTGTGCACCCGGCGGTCAGCCCGGGCTGACGACCTTGGCCAGCGCGTCGGCGAAGCCGCAGCGACGCCCGATCGCGGCCAGCTGCTCGTCGGGGTACAGGTCCCACTCACCGGCGAGCACCTCGAGCTCGTCGGCCGGGAGCCCGAAGTCGGCCAGGATGGACATGTCGCCCTCCGGCCACGGGTCGTCGTCGGACGCGTCCTCCGGCGGCAGGTCCAGGCGCAGCAGGTCGAGCACGTCGGCCGCCACGTCGTAGTCCAGCGCGGCGATCGCGTCGGACAGCATCAGCGCGACGCCGCCGGGCACCGGGCGCAGCAGCACGAAGAAGCAGTCGTCGACCGCGAGCAGCCCCAGCGTCGCCCCGGTGGACCGCAGCCCGCGCAGCTCGGTGATCGCCGTATCGAGGTCGAGCAGCGCCTCGGCATCAAGCCGGACGCAGCGCCACCGCCCCTCTTCCCGGATTGCCGCGACGGCGAATCCGGGCAGCACTTCACCCTTCGAACCAGCGGTTTCGCGGGCGGTCTGCACGGCCATGCCACCACGGTAATCCCCCATAGCCGTGTGCTCCAAACCACATGGCCAAGTTGACCCGTTGGTCCGTCGGAGTCGGCCGATCGGACAACCGGACCACGCCCGCCCGAGCAGCGGTCACCGGCCGCGATCGGGGTCTCCCGAACGGCCTCGCGACCCCGGTCCGGGCCGGGCTGCCACTATGCGGGGTTATGCCGGACCACTCCGCATCCGGGCTCGCCGGGCTGACCGCCGCCGCCCGAGCCCTGCAGCCGCGCACCGTGGCGCTGCGCCGGCGGCTGCACCGCCACCCCGAGGTCGGGCTCGACCTGCCGATGACCAGGACGGCCGTGCTGAACGCGCTGACCGACCTCCCGGTCAAGGTGCACCTCGGCCAGTCCTGCAGCTCGGTGAGCGCGGTGCTGGAGGGTGACCGGCCCGGACCGACCGTGCTGCTGCGCGGGGACATGGACGCGCTGCCGCTGACCGAGCAGACCGGCCTGCCCTACAGCTCGACGGTGGACGGCGCGATGCACGCCTGCGGCCACGACACGCACACCGCGATGCTCGCCTCGGCCGCCCGGCTGCTGGCCGAGCGGCGGGAGTTGCTGGCCGGGCGGGTGCTGTTCATGTTCCAGCCCGGCGAGGAGGGGCAGCACGGTGCCCGGCACATGATCGAGGAGGGGCTGCTGGACGCGGCGGGTCCTGCCGGCACCCCGCACGCGGCCTACGCGCTGCACGTGAGCTCCACGGTCCCGGCCGGCCTGGTGCAGACCCGCCCGGGGGCGATCATGGCCGCGAACGACGTCCTGCACGTGACCGTGCACGGGCGGGGCGGGCACGCCTCGGCCCCGCACGACGCGCTGGACCCGGTGCCGGCCGCGGCGGCGATGGTCGGGGCACTGCAGACCATGATCACCCGACGGGTGTCCGCGCTGGACCCCTCGGTGCTCACGGTCGCGCAGATCCGGGCGGGCACGACGGCCAACGTGATCCCGGAGACGGCGTTCCTGGAAGCCACCCTGCGCACCCTGAACGAGAGCACCCGGACGTTCCTGCACGACCAGATCCAGCAGGTCTGCCAGCACACCGCCGCCGCGTACGGCTGCACGGCCAGCGTGCGGGTCGACCCCGGCTACCCGATCACCGTGAACGACGCCGACTCCGCCGCGCGGGTCGACGAGCTGGCCGCCACGGTGCTCGGGGCCAACCGCGCCGGCACGATGAGCGGCCCGATCCTCGGCTCCGAGGACTTCGCCTACGTGCTCAACAGGGTGCCCGGGGCGCTGGCGTTCGTCGGCGCCTGCCCGCCGGACGTCGACCCGCGCGGCGCACCGCCGAACCACTCCAACCGGGTGCAGTTCGACGAGTCGGCCATGGCCGACGGGGTGGCCATGTACGCGGCGCTGGCACTCGACTCACCGAGCTGAGCTGACCTGAGCGGGCGGGCCGACCGGTGTCAGCGGCCGCCGCTGGGCCGGCGGCACACCCGGTAGTGCGGCACGAAGCCGAGGTCGCCACGCCGGCGGGCCGCCGACGCGGCACGCTGGCTGAGCACCTCGACTATCCGGTACTGGCTCACGTTGACGATCAGTTCCCCGCCGGGGACGGGGTCGGGGTGGACAGGCACGATGTGGTCGTCGCGGTCGCGGCAGGCGATCACTATGGCACCGCATCGATGGCAGCGGCCGCGGGTGGGGAACGAGCGTCCGGTGGATCGGGACTCCGCGGTAACGGGCATCTTCGCCCTCTCAATTACCTCAGGCGAGTCATCCGATACAGCCGGCGGCGGGAATCCGAGGCCAGCTCCCCCCGGAACTCGCACCGCGAAGTTACCCAGCTCACGATCGAGGAAACCCGTTCGAGTCACAATCTCCGATGATCAGCTCCCTCTTTGCGGCGAACGGTCGAACGCGCGGGGCGAACGGTGCAACCACACCCGCAGACGGCCGGTGACCAGCGCGCGTAGGCTCCCCGCCCGTGAACTCACGGCCCATCTGTGTACTAGGACTCGGACTCATCGGCGGCTCGCTGACCCGCGCGGCCGCCGCCGCCGGACGCGAGGTGTGGGGAGCCACCCCGTCCGAGGGCACCGCGAAGGCCGCACGGGCCGACGGTTACGACGTGCCGGCGGACGCCGAGCAGGCGTTGGGCCGGGCGCGCGAGTCCGATGCGCTGGTCGTACTGGCGATGCCGCTGCCGGCGGTCCCGGCCGCGCTGCGCCAGGTGGCCGAGGTCGCCCCGGCCTGCCGGCTCACCGACGTGGTCAGCGTCAAGGCCGCGGTGCGCGACGCGGTGCACACGCATGCCCCGCGCACCCGGTTCGTCGGCGGGCACCCGATGGCCGGCACCTCCTCGTCCGGGTGGCCCGCCGGGTCGGCGACGCTGTTCACCGACGCGAACTGGGTGGCGACGCTGGGCGACGCGCCGGGTGGCGGCACCGACCGCGAGGTGTGGGCCGACGTCGCCGAGCTGGCCTGGGACTGCGGCGCCCGGGTGGTGCCCGCCGAGGTCGAGGAGCACGACGCGGCGGTGGGCCGGATCTCCCACCTGCCGCACCTGCTCGCCGCGGTGCTGGCCGCCGTCGCCGCCGGTGACCACGGCAAGGCGGTCGGCGGGTTCACCGAGCCGGGGGCGGGGCCGCTGGCGCTGGCGCTGGCCGCCGGCTCCTTCGCGGACGGGACCCGGGTGATGGACACCCGGCCCGAGCTGGTGCTGGCGATGTGCGAGGGCAACCGCGCGGGGCTGCTGTCGGCCGTGGACGACGCGCTGGGGCGGCTGGGCGCGGCGCGCGGCTCCCTGGCCTCCACCGGCGGGCTGGCCGCCACGGTCGACGCCGGTCACCGGTCCCGGCAGCGCTGGAACGACGCGCGGGTCGTCCCCGGGCGGACGGTGCCTCGGACGATCTCGATCGGCGAGCTCCGCGCGCTCGGTGCGGAGGGCACGGCGCTCACCGGCTGGTCGGACTGAGCGCCGCGCGGGTCAGAGGCGGGTGGCCAGCCCGGGGTAGTCGAGCACCAGGCCGTCGGCGTCCACCGGCAGCTCGCGGGTGAACTCGCCCGAGCCGAACCGCACCACTCCGCGCCCGTCGGAACCCACCGGGCGCACCGTCGCGTAGGTCTGCTCGACCAGCCGCACCTCCAGGGTGGGCAGCGAGACGAACACCATCGGCACCACGTGGTCCCCGGGCTCGCGGTGCAGGCCGAGCCGCCGGATCGGCAGCGCGTTGAACACCGGGCTGAACGCCAGGTCGACGTCCATCGCGCCGGCGAACTCGGCCCGGGAGCCGCCGGAGCCGGTGTCCAGCAGCCAGTAGCCGTCCTCGGTGTGGTTCAGCGTGAGGTTGCGCTCCCGCTCGACGGTGGCACTGGTGACCGACAGCCGGGCGAGCACCCCCTCGTCGTTCACGAAAAGCCGGTAGGAGGCGGTGAAGGCAGGCCCGTCGTCCGGAGCCCGCACGGAACGGCCGAGCGCGCGCAGCCCGTTGTTGCCCAGCAGCACCCGCGCGCTCTCCAGGAACCGGCCGTCCTCGCTCCGGTAGGTGAGCATGATGGTCACCGGCGTCAAGATAGCCGTACGGCGGCGATCCCCGCTCCCTCGGGGAGATCACCGCCGTACAGATCACGTCCGGTCAGGCGCCGGGACCGCCCCGTCCCGGCCGCCGGTCACTGCTGGGGCGGCGGCTGGCCCTCGGCGGGCGGCTTGTTCTCGCCGCCGCCGAAGTCGTAGTCCTTGCCCATCTTGGTGACCTTGTCGACCTGCTCGTCGTGGCCGTACTTCTTCTTCGCGGCATCGCCGGCCTTGTCCAGAGCCTGATCGACCTTGTCGTCGTGCTTGCCGAGCATTTCCTTGGCCTTGTCCAGGAAACCCATCGCATCCTCCTCGTGTCGCGAGTGATCCGCGGGTGATCACTGCCGGGGCCCATACTGGCCGCAACAGGGTGGGGTTGCAGCGTCTGACACGGTCATAGCGCGGTGATCGCATCGCCCAATGGGGTGACGCGCGACCCTTATGAATCGGTGCGCAATCGGGCCAGCACGGGCTGT
This sequence comes from Pseudonocardia sp., assembly GCA_036497465.1. Lineage (GTDB taxonomy): Bacteria > Actinomycetota > Actinomycetes > Mycobacteriales > Pseudonocardiaceae > Pseudonocardia. The sequence continues at coordinate 38,656 of DASXJJ010000097.1, forward strand.
CGCAGGCGGTGGCCGTCAGTCCAACCGGTGTGACTGACCTCAACGGTGAGGGTCGGCTCACACCAGCGCGCCTCCACCGCGTCCTCCCGGGGCAGCGCCTCGCCGAACGGGGACGCCTCGGCCGGGGTGAGCCACTCCCGCAGCGCGCGCTGGGTGGCGTCCCCGCCCACCCCGGAGCCGACCCGGCCGGCGAACCGCAGCAGGCCGTCCTCGCCCGGCACGCCGAGCAGCAACCCGCCGATCCGCGACGGGTGGCCCCGCTCCGGGCGCCAGCCGCCGACCAGGCAGTCCTGGGTGCGCCGGTGCGGCACCTTCACCCAGGCCGGGCTGCGCCGGCCCGGCCGGTACACCGAGTCCCTGCGCTTGGCGACCACGCCCTCCAGGCCCTGCGCCTTCGTCGCCGCCAGCAGCGCGGCGCCGTCGTCGTAGACCGGCGACATCCGCGCCCGGGGCAGGGCGTCCAACTCCAGCCGCGCGAGGGTGGCCCGCCGCTCGGCCAGCGGCCGCTCCAGCAGCGACACCCCGTAGAGCCGGCAGATGTCGAACACCATGTAGGTCACCGGGCGCGCGGCCACCTCCGCGGCGGTGGGCACCCGGTGGAACCGGTCGGCCAGCGCGGCGAACGACGGCATGCCGCCGACCAGCAGCACGGCCTCGCCGTCGAGCAGGACGTCCTCGGCCACGTCGGCCAGCCCGGACAGCTCGGGGAAGTGCCGCGTCATGTCCCTGTCCGTCCGGCTGGCCAGTCGCAGACCACGCCCCGGGGTGACCTCGGCGAGCAGCCGCATCCCGTCCCACTTGACCTCGTAGGACCAGTCCGCGCCGGTGGGCAGCGGTCCAGGGGTGGCGAGCATGGGGTCCACGCGTTCATGCTGTCATTCGGGACTGCCGCAGGGAGGAGCGCGACCATGCGCGCGATGTGGAGCGGCGCGGTGTCGTTCGGTCTGGTCAGTGTGCCGGTGAAGCTGTACTCCGCTACGGAGAACCACGACGTACGGTTCCACCAGGTGCACGGGCTCGACGGCGGCCGCATCCGGTACAAGCGGACCTGCGAGGTGTGCGGCAAGGAGGTCGAGTACGCCGACATCGTCAAGGGCTACGAGACCGAGGACGGCGAGCTGATCACGCTGGACGCCGCCGACCTGGAGTCGCTGCCGGCGGCCAGCGGCAACCGCGAGATCGACGTGGTGGAGTTCGTGCCGGCCGACGAGGTCGACCCGCTGATCCTGGACAAGAGCTACTACCTGGAGCCCGAGCCCAAGGCAGCCAAGCCGTACGCGCTGCTGCGCGAGGCGCTGCGGGAGACCGACCGGATGGCCCTGGTCAAGGTGGCGATCCGGTCCCGGGAGACGCTGGCCCTGCTGCGGGTACGCGACAAGGTCATCGTGCTGCAGACCATGCTCTGGCCGGACGAGGTGCGGGCGCCCGAGTTCGAGATCCTGGACGCCGAGGTGGAGCTGCGGCCGCAGGAGATGCAGATGGCCGCCTCACTGATCGACAGCCTGGGCGCCGAGTTCGACCCCACCCGGTTCACCGACGCGTACCGCGACGCGATGATCGAGCTGATCGACCGCAAGCGCTCCACCGGCGACGCCCGCCCCGCCCCGGAGCCCGTGACGGCCGACGGCGGGGGCGGCGACGGGATGACCGACCTGCTCACCGCCCTGCAGCGCAGCGTGGAGGCGGCCAAGGCGGCGGGTTCGTCCTCAGAATCGTCGGCGTCGTCCGCGTCGTCTGCGGGTTCGGGCGGCGAAGCGGCTGGGTCCTCCGGCGCGCCGGTACCGGCGCAGCGGACCTCGTCGGAGTCCTCGGACCCGGCGGAGCCCGAGGCGGCAGCGTCCGAGGCGGCGGAGTCCGGGACGGCAGCGTCCGAGGCGGCAGCGTCCGAGGCGGCAGCGGCGTCCGGTTCAGGGTCCGCCGGCTCGGGGTCGTCGGCCTCGGGCTCGGCTCCGGACTCCGGGGACGACGACTCCTCGGCGGCCGGATCGGGCAAGGCCGGCGCCGCCAAGGGTGGCAAGCGGAAGGCCGCGGCCAAGCGCTCCCGTCGCAGCGCCTGATTGCGGGCCGCCCTCCGGCGTGCTGACCGCCCGGGGCAACGCTGACCCGGACGGCGGTACGCGCGCGGCGGCGGCCACCCCGGCGCGGGACCCGGGTGCCGGCGGGAGCGCTGTTCTCAGGACACCCCGGGGTTCTCCGGCCGGGGAACCCACGACGGCTCGGCGGCTCCGTAGTCGACGGGCAGCGCGGGCCACCGCAGAGCCTGCCCGTCCACCGTGCCGGGTGGATCGACCGTGGTCACCGGGCCGGCGTGGCTCGGCAGGGTGGTCAGCCAGTCCGAGTCGTCGACCAGCCCGGCGGCCCCGGGCCGCTCGACCGCGGGCTGAGCGAGCAGCCAGAGCGCCGTCCGGGCCAACGACAGCTCCGACAGCCAGGTGCCGCCCTCCTCGGTCTGCCGGCGCAGCCCGTGCAGTGCCGCGGCCGCGCACAGGTACCCGGTGCCGTGGTCGAGCAGCTGGCAGGGCAGCGCGCCGGGCCGGTACGCCGGCGCGGACCCGGGTGCGGACATCGGCGAGAGCATCGAGCCGGGCGCGGCCGACTCGCGGTCGGCGATGCCGGTGGCGACCTGGACGATGCTGTCGAACCCCCGCCGGTCGCCCCACGGTCCCCGGCCACCCCAGGCGGACAGCGACACGACCACCAGGCCGGGGTGCCGGTCGGCCAGCGAACCGGCGTCCAACCCGAACCGGGCCAGCGCGCCCGGACGGTAGCCGTGCACCAGCACGTCCGCGCCGTCGAGCAGCTCGTGCAGCCGGTCGAGCCCGCCGGCACTCGCCGCGTCGAGCAGGGCGCTGCGCTTGCCCGGCAGCCCGTCGTACCGGTGCAGCCGCAGCTCGGGGCGGTCCGGCGGGTCCAGTCGCAGCACCTCGGCGCCCAGCGCGGCCAGGAACCGGGTGCACACCGGGCCGGCGATCACCCTGGTCAGGTCGAGCACCCGGACACCTTCGAGCACCCGGACTCCGCCGAGCGGGCGGGACCCGGAGCGGGTGGGCCGGCGGCGGGGCGGTGCTCCGGGCAGCGCGGTCGTGGCGACCAGTGGTTGCCCGGCCACCGCGCGACCGGCGGGGTGCGCCAGCCACTGCTCCGGGGTGCGCAGCGCGGCGGCCACCCCGCCGGCCTCGACCACACGCTGCTCCACCACCTCGGCGGGCATCGCGGCGATGGCCCCGGCCACGGCACCAGGCTCCACGGCACCCGAGCCGGCCCGGCCGACAGCGCGCAGCAGGGCGTCGCGGTGCCACGGGTAGTTGCCGTGCGTGCGGACCCATCCGTCGGCCGCGCGCCAGAACCGGGACAGCGGGGCGAACCCGGCGCCCGCCGGCTGCCCGTCGATCCGCAGGTACGCCTCACTGCGTACCGCGGCGGCCAGGTGCGCGGCGGACAGCCCGACCGACCGCGCTCCGCCCAGCTCCCCGGCGGCCAGCAGCGCCGCGCCCACGCAGGCCACCGCGACGTCCGCGACCGGCAGGGTGGACGGCAGGCGATCGACCGGCACCCGACCGTCCACGATCAGCGCGACGGGCAGGTGGGCGGCTCCGGACCTCGCGGCCCCGGACTCCGCGGCCCCGGACACGGCCCGCCACGCCTCGGCCAGCAGATCCCGCCAGCGTTCGTCAGCCACGCCGCCGATGGTGCACCGGTCTAGCCGAGCGCGCTCTTCGGCACTGCCTCGTCCTGCTCCAGCGCGCCGAACAACTGCTTGGCCCGGGTGTTGTCCCACTTCAGCACCGACTGGCCGTTCGCGGTGCTGAACCCGCCGATCGGCACGGTGGTGGTGATCCCGCCTCCGCCGGACAGCTCGCGCATGGCCATCGCCAGGAACGCCAGGTTCCACACGTGGTCGCCGGAGTCGACGGTCATCGCCCCCGGGATCGACCGCACCAGTGGCACCAGCCGGAAGGGGTTGACCAGGGTTGCCGGGCTGAGCACCCGCTTCATCAGCGCGGACAGGAACTGCCGCTGGTGCTCCACCCGGTCCAGGTCGGCGCGCGGGGTCGCCCGGGTACGGACGTAGCCCAGCGCGGTCTGGCCGTCCAGCTCCTGGCAGCCGGCCTTGACGTTCAGCCCGGCCTTCGGGTCCTTCATCGCCTCGGGGATGCACATGTCGACCCCACCGACGGCGTCCACCACGTTCACGAAGCCGCCGAAACCGATCTCCGCGTAGTGGTCCATGCGCAGCCCCGTGGCCTGCTCGACGGTGCGCACCAGCAGCTTCGCCCCGCCGAGGGAGTACGCGGCGTTGAGCTTGTTGCGGCCGTGCCCGGGAATGGACAGCAGCGAGTCGCGGGGGAGGCTGACCAGCGTGGTGCCGGAGCTCCCGGTGTGCAGCAGCATGATCGTGTCGGTGCGCTGACCGGCCGCGTTGCCGGTGGCCAGCTCCGTCTCCTTCTCCTCGGAGAGGTCGGCGCGGCTGTCCGACCCGACGATCAGCCAGTTGGTGCCGGAGCTGTCGGGCCGGGCGTCGTAGTCGGTGAACGCGGCCGTCCGGGTCAGCTGCGTGTCCAGGTAGCCGCCGATGCCGACCACCAGCAGCAGCACCAGCACCAGCGCGGTGCGTAGCCGGCGACCCCAGTTCGGCCGGCGGACCGGTCGGGGCGGCGCGGGACCGCGGGGCGGCGGGATGCGGGCGTAGCGGTCGTCCCCGGGCGGCGGACCCGGCGGACCCGGCGGTGCGGGCGGGCGGCCGGGCTCGGCGGAGCGCCCCCAGCCGGGGCCGGCACCGGGCAGCACGGCCGTGCGCCGGGGCGGCCGGCCCTGAGGCGGAGGTGGCGGGACCGCCGGGCCGGGGCGCCCGCCCCGGGGTGGCGGCACGGGCCGGTACGGCGGCGGGGGCGAACCCGAGCCGCCGGCGACACCGGGACGTCCCGAGGACGGGGGCCGCCCCGGCGGGACGGCCCGGCCCGGCGGGGTGCCCCGGCCCGGCGCGGTGCGACCGGATGGCGCGGGCCGGCTCGGTGGCTGGCCCCAGGACCGCCGACCACCGTCACGACTCATGCCTGCTCCACCACCTGTTGCCTGTCGTCACTTTCTTCACTCGTGCCCAGCAGTCTGGCGGACACCTCGGCCCGCCGGAGACGCAACGCGCCCGGCGTGCCGGTGCGTCACCCTACGCAGCGGGCGGAGGGTCCCGAGAAGAGTGACGCGTCAGACCCCGTTCGGGTTGCGCCGACCGGCGGAAATTATCCGCGTGACCGCGGTCAGCTGGTGGGCACCGTACCCAGGTCGCCGTGCGGCACGTGCTGGGCGGGGATCTGGCCGAACCGCCCTGACTGGTAATCGTCGAACGCCTGCAGCACCTCGGCCTTGGAGTTCATCACGAACGGGCCGCCCCACGCCACCGGCTCCCGGATCGGGATCCCCCCGAGAACGATCACGTCCAGCGCGGGCGTCCGCGACTCCTGGTGGTCGGCGCCGGCCACGGTGAGCACCTCCCCCGGACCGAACACCGCGAGCTGGCCGGTGCGGACGGGCCGCCCCTGCGCCCCGACCGTCCCGGCCCCGGACAGCACGTAGACCAGCGCGTTGAAGTCCGGGCGCCAGGGCAGCCGCAGTCGCGCGCCCGGGCTGACCGTGGCGTGCAGCATGGCCATCGGGGTGTAGGTGGAGCCCGGTCCGGCGTGGCCGGCCAGGTCGCCCGCGATCAGCCGCACCAGCGCGCCGCCGTCCGGGGTGGCGAGCAGCGACGACTCGCCGGCCCGCAGGTCCTGGTAGCGAGGCGCGGCGGTCTTGCGGGCGCGCGGCAGGTTCACCCACAGCTGGATGCCGTGGAACAGCCCGCCGCTGGCCACCAGGGCCTCCGGCGGCTTCTCGATGTGCAGGATGCCGCTGCCGGCGGTCATCCACTGGGTGTCACCGTTCGTGATCGTGCCGCCACCACCGTGCGAGTCTGCGTGCTCGAAGGTCCCGTCGAGGATGTAGGTGACCGTCTCGAACCCGCGGTGCGGGTGCCACGGCGTTCCCTTGGGCTCGCCGGGGGCGTACTCGACCTCGCCCATCTGATCCATGTGCACGAACGGGTCGAGCTCGGTCATCGGCACACCGGCGAACGCCCGGCGCACCGGGAAGCCCTCGCCCTCGAACCCGCTCGGCGCGTCGGTGACCGAGCGCACCCCGCGCTCCACGGCGGCCGCGGCCGGCTCCGGGATGCGGGCCAGGGTGGTGATGTCCGAAACGGTCACGGCCGGCATGACGTCCTCCTCAGTAGTTCAATGTTCAACTGTAACCGGAGAACGCCCACTCCCCCGCTGCCATTCCCGGGCCGTACGGGGTCCGTGGTCGGCTCGGCGCGGACGGCGGCGGCGGTCAGCGGGGCGACGGGAGGGTGGCACCGCGGACGGCGGCGGCCAGCGACCCGCGCACCGGCAGCCGGGGCAGCAACGTGGCCTGCACGGCGTGGTAGGCGTCCGGCTTGCCCGGCCACACCGTGCCGGCCGGCCGGTTGTCCCGGTCCAGCTCGTGGTGCCACGAACCGAGCTCGGTGTCCACCAGGTACCGCCGCGCGTAGTCCCACCAGATCGCCTCCCGTTCCCGGTAGGACGGCTCCCCGGTGACCGCGTGCAGCACGGCGGCGGCGCCGATCGCCTCGGCCAGCACCCAGTGCATCCGCTGGTGCACCACCGGCGTGCCGTCCCAGTCGACGGTGTAGACGAAGCCGTCCGCGCCGTCCACCGCCCAGCCGTCGGACACCGCCCGGTCGAACAGCGCCACCGCCCCGTCGAGCAGCCAGGACGGCGCGTGCGAACCCAGCGCGGCGTGCAGGTGCAGGCACAGCCGGGACCACTCCAGCCCGTGCCCGACGGTCGAGCCGTACGGCCGGAACGGGTCGTCGGGGCGGTCGCGGTTGTACGTCGGACGGGGGTTCCAGTCCGGGTCGAAGTGCTCCGGGATCCGCCAGTCCCTCGGCCGTGCGAAGTCGCGGACCACCCGTGCGGTCATCCGCAGCGCGTGGTCCCGCCACGCCTCCATGCCGGTGGCGTCGTACGCGGCGAGGAACGCCTCGACACCGTGCATCGTGGCGTTCACCCCCCGGTAGGGCTCGGCGTCGGTGAACGTCTCGTCCCAGCTCTCCGACACCATGCCCTCCTCCGGCGACCAGAACCGGTGGTCGACCAGCCGGAGCGCCTCCTCCAGCAGGTCGCGGGCGCGGGGGTGCCCGGCCTGCACGGCGCTGGACGCGGCCAGCACCACGAACGCGTGCTGGTAGAACTCCTTGATGGTGCGCACCGGGCCGCCGGAGTCGACTTCGGAGTACCAGCCTCCGTGCTCCTCGTCGTGGAACCGGCCGAGCAGCGCGGCCACCCCGTGCTCCACCATCTCCCCGGCGTGCTCGTGGCCGAGCAGCTCACCGAGCGCGAAGACATGCGTCATCCGGCCGGTGATCCACAGCTCGGCGGGGGCGCCCGGGCCGCGCACGCCCCGGGCGTCCTGCGGGCCGAAGCCGCCCAGCGGGTCCCAGGCGCCCTCGGCGAAGTCCAGCAGCCGGGTGGTCTCGGCGGCCAGCCACTCGGTCGACGGCGGATCGACGGCGGGGTCGGACACGGGGCCCGAGGATACCCGGCGACCGCCCCCCGGCGAGGTCTCAGCGCAGGTCGTGGGGCGAGGCGTCGCGCGTCGGGTCCAGCGGCGGGTTCAGCAGAGGGGCGTCGCCACGCGTGTCCGCCGGGTCGGGGTTCTCCGGGTCGGCCCAGTCCGTGCTGTGCAGCGGGGGTTGCGAGCGGGCGACCAGGGTCGCCTCCCGCTCCATCTCCTCGTCCATCCGGGGGCCGTGCTTGTCGTTGCCTCGTTGCATGCCCCGGGGGTAGCCGATCACGCGGTCGGCAAAACTCCGACATGCCGGTCGCAGAACTCCAGCATCCGGTCGAACGTGGCCGGCGCGGTGCGCTCCAGGTTGAGCATGTGCCCCGCGCCGCCCACGACCATCGCCTCCACGGTGGCCCAGCGCCCGTAGAACCGCCGCTCGAAGGCCGCCAGCGCGGCGTCCGAGGAGCAGTCGGCGGCGTGCGCGAACAGCGGGTCCCGGTCGCCGAGCACCGGGATGTTCGTCGTCCGGGACACCCCGTTGACCAGGTACGGCAGCGCGGACGGGATCTCCAGCGCCCCGGCGGTCTGCTTGAGCCGCTCGTCGGTGGCGATCACCTCCGGGTCGGTGTTGGCGGCGTTGTAGAACCAGCTCCGCCAGTCGGCCCTGGTGCTGACGTAGAGCGGGTCGCGCACGTCGAAGGCCGGGTTCCGGCGCACCGGCGGCGAGTTGAGGATCAGCTGGGTCATCCGGGGCACGCTGGCCCGGTGCGCGGCCCCGGTGGCCACCAGCGCGTCCACCCCGGCGTGCCCCGCGGCGACCCGGTAACCGGTCACCGTGCCGTAGCTGTGCCGACCAGCACCACCCGGTCGAACGCGGTGCCCAGGCTGCCGTTGCGCAGCGCGGTGACCACGTGCGAGATCGTCCGCGCGGCGGTCCGCCAGGTCAGCCGGCGGCCCTTCGGGCGGGACGACCAGCCGTCGCCGAGCCGGTCGACGGCCAGCGTCGCGTACCCGGCGGCAGTGGCCCGCCGCACGTAGGAGTAGGTCTCCGGCTGGTACGGGAAGTCCCAGTAGTAGCGCGCGTAGCTGTACCCGTGGACCAGCAGCTGCACGGTCCGCGCACCCGGCGGGACGCTCAGCGTGCCGGCGATCCGTCCGGTGCCCCCGGCGAACCGCACCGGTACCGCCACCTCGGACTCGACGATGCCCACCCCGGCCTCCCCACCGTCCCGTGACCGGCCGGAGGCTACCGCTCCCCGCCCGGCGACCGGGGCGCGGCGACGGTCAGACCGTGCGGCGGTCGCGCCGGGAGGCGCGCGGCATCCCGGACCCGAACGTGCGCCCGTTGACCACGCCGGCGGCCAGGCCGAGCGCACCCACCGCCGTCAACGCCCAGGCCAGCGGCCTGCGCCAGCCACCGACGGCCTCGTCGCAGTGGGCGGTGTATGCCGACCGGGGCAGCAGCACCCCGCCGTCCACCGGAAGCTCCACCAGGTCGCCCGGCCGCGCGGTGGGCGATCCGCCCAGGTAGCCGTCGCCGCAGGACACGGTGAGCAGCCGCAGCTCCGGGGCGACCTGGGTCAGCGTCGTGTGCACCGGCAGCAGGCCGAGCACCACACCGCCCACGAGCACGACGGCCGACAGGACGATCACCACCGTTCCCCGCGACAACCTCATGCCCGCACTATCGTCCAGCCGCCCCGGATCCGTACCGGCGGCCCCCGATCGGGTGAACACCCGGATTTCCGTCGGCCCCTGTCGAAATCCCGTCGACCCGCGCGACGCGTCAGCAGAACATGACCAACCGACACCACCGAGGAGATCACGATGCGATTCATCGCCATGGTCCACGCCGACGAGCGGTCCGAAGCCGGCGAGATGCCGACCGAGCAGGAGCTCGCCGCCATGGGCGCGTTCAACGAGGAGCTGGTCAAGGCGGGCGTGATGCTGGCCGGCGAGGGCCTGCACCCGAGCTCGCGGGGCGCGCGGGTGGTGCACGCCGCCGGTGGCACCACCGTGCTGGACGGCCCGTTCGCCGAGACCAAGGAGCTGATCGCCGGCTTCTGGCTGCTCGAGGCCAAGACCTACGAGGAAGCGCTGGAGTGGCTCAAGCGGGCGCCGAGGCCGGCGTCCGGGGAGTTCGTCATCGAGCTGCGCCCGGTGTTCGAGGCCGACGACTTCGGTGAGGCGTTCACCCCTGAGCTGCGCGAGCAGGAGGAGCGGCTGCGCGCGCAGGCGGAGCGCAACAGCGGCTGACCCGCCGAACCCGGTTGCGGGCCCGGGTCACGAGCTGTTCTGATCCAGCCGTGGCCCGGCCCACCGGCACCTCCGCCCCGACCCCACTCGCCACCCGACGGGCGGTCGAGGCGGTCTGGCGGATCGAGGCCGCCCGGCTGATCGCCGGGCTGGCCCGGCTGGTGCGCGACGTCGGGCAGGCCGAGGAGCTGGCCCAGGACGCGCTGGTCGCGGCGCTGGAGCAGTGGCCGACGGACGGGGTGCCGGACAACCCGGGGGCCTGGCTGATGGCGGTGGCCAAGCGCCGCGCGATCGACCAGATCCGCCGCCGGGAACGGTTCGAGCGCAAGCGCGAGGAGCTCGGCCGCGACCTGGACGCCCGCCCGGACAGCAGCGAGGACGACTACGCGGCGGTGCTGGACGCCGCCGGGGGCTCGATCGCCGACGACCTGCTGCGGCTGCTGTTCACCGCGTGCCATCCGGTGCTGTCCACCGAGGCGCGGGTGGCGCTGACCCTGCGGGTGGTCGGCGGGCTGACCACCACCGAGATCGCCCGGGCGTTCCTGGTGCCCGAGGCGACCGTCGGTCAGCGGATCGTGCGGGCCAAGCGCACGCTGGCCCGCGCCGGGGTGGCGTTCGAGGCGCCCGCCGGGGACGAGCTGGCCGCGCGGCTGCCGTCCGTGCTCGAGGTCGTCTACCTGGTGTTCAACGAGGGCTACGCGGCCACCGCCGGCGACGACTGGATGCGCCCGGCGCTGTGCGAGGACGCGCTGCGGCTGGGCCGGATCCTGGTGGGGCTGATGTCGGACACCTCCGAGGTGCACGGCCTGGTCGCGCTGATGGAGCTGCAGGCGTCCCGGTCCCGGGCGCGCACCGGGCCGGACGGCGAGCCGGTGCTGCTGCTCGAGCAGGACCGCGCCCGGTGGGACCAGCTGCTGATCCGCCGGGGGCTGGCCGCGCTGGCCAGGGCGGAGGAGCTGGGCGGCGGGCTCGGGCCGTACGCGCTGCAGGCGGCCGTCGCGGCCTGCCACGCCAGGGCCCGCGACGCCGGGCAGACCGACTGGCCGAGGATCGCGGCGCTGTACGGGCTGCTCGCCCGGGTGGTGCCGTCGCCGGTGGTGCGGTTGAACCGGGCGGTGGCCGTGTCCATGGCGGACGGACCGACGGCCGGGTTGGCGCTGGTGGACGAGCTGCGCGAGGAGCCGGCGCTGCGCGCCTACCACCTGCTGCCGACCGTGCGCGGCGACCTGCTGGCCAAGCTGGGGCGGGCCGACGAGGCGCGGGCGGAGTTCGAGCGGGCGGCGGAGCTCACCGCCAACGAGCGGGAGCGCGCGGTGCTGCGCCGCCGCGCCGAGACGGCGGCGCAGGCCTGACCGACGCGGGCGGCCGGGTTGTCCGGATCCGCCGTCCCGGGCCGACCCCACCGGAGCGGCCCACCCGGTCGCAACCGATTTGGGCTAGTTCACACCCGGGACGAGCCCGGAACAAACCACCGTGATCGACTCCTTGAGGAGAACCGTGGACACCTGTGCGACCTCGCTGACCGAACCGGGGGCTCCTCCGGGCACCGCGGTGGACGCCACGTCCTCCTCGGCCCGGACGGCCCCGGAACCCGTCGGCCCCGTCAGCCCCGCTGGTCCGGTGAGCCCCGTCAGCCCCGGCGACGCGGCCCGGGCGGGCGTCGACCCGGGTACGGAGCCCGTCGTGGCGGCCCCGGGCCGCCTGCGCCTGGTGCTGGTGCTCGGTGCGCTGATCGCGCTCGGCCCGCTGTCCATCGACATGTACCTGCCGGCGCTGCCCCGGATCACCGCCGACCTGCACACCACCGAGTCGGCCATCCAGCTGACGCTCACCGGGATGCTGCTGGGCATGGGCCTGGGCCAGCTGCTGGTCGGGCCGCTGTCCGACGCGTTCGGCAGGCGCCGGCCGCTGCTGATCGGCACCGGGGTGCACGTGGTGGCCTCGCTGCTGTGCCTGGTGGCACCGACCGTGGAGCTGCTCAGCGCGGCCCGGGTGCTGCAGGGCCTCGGCGCGTCGGCCGGTGCGGTCCTGGCACTGGCCGTGGTGCGCGACCTCTACACCGACCGCGCGGCGGCGACCCTGCTGTCCCGGCTGATGCTGGTGCTCGGGGTGTCGCCGGTGCTGGCCCCGACGATCGGCAGCGCGCTGCTGCGGTTCGCGGACTGGCGGGGCGTGTTCGTCGCGCTGGCGGTGCTCGGGCTGCTGATCACGCTGTTCGCGGCGCTCGCCCTGCCGGAGACGCTGCCCGCCGCCCGCCGCAGGCCGGCCCGGATCCGCGACACCGGCCGCACCTACGCCGGCCTGCTGCGGGACCGCCCGTTCGTCGGGATGGTGCTGGTCGCCGGGCTGGCCATGGCCGGGCTGTTCGGCTTCGTGTCCGGCGCGTCGTTCGTCTTCCAGCTGCAGTTCGGGTTGGACCAGCAGCAGTTCGGGCTGGTCTTCGGGTCGAGCGCGGTGTGGATGATCGCCGCGACCCAGGCGAACGCCCGGCTGCTGCGCCGGTTCAGCCCGCAACGGCTGCTGGTCGGGGCCTCGGCGGCGGCCACCGTGTCCGGCGCGGTCCTGTTCGCGACGGCGGCCACCGGCACCGGCGGGCTGTTCGGGGTGGTGCTGCCGCTGTGGGCGGTGCTGTTCTCCGCCGGGCTGATCCTGCCGAACGCCCCCGCGGTGGCGCTGTCCGCGCACGGCGAGTCGGCCGGCACCGCGGCCGCGCTGCTGGGCGCGATGCAGTTCGCGGTGGGCGCGCTGGTGTCACCGCTGGTCGGGCTGCTCGGCAGCAACGCCTTCGCGATGGCCACGGTGATCGCGGGCAGCATGCTGCTGTCGTTGGTGGTGCTGCTCGCGGTGGCCCGCCCGTGGCGCCTGGACGCCGACCCGTCGCCCGGCCCGGTGGCCCTCGCCCACTGAGCGGCGGACCGCCGTTACACTGGGCGGGGCCTAGGGGTGTAGCTCAATGGCAGAGCGGCCGACTTCCAACGTCGGCAGGTGCACGGTTCGACTCCTGCTGCCCCTGCTCCTCTCCTTCCGGTGCCGGTCGCTCAGCGTCGGCTGGGGTTGGCCGGCTGCGGCACCGCCGCCGGCTCCAGCGTCGGGAGCACCCGGCGCGCGAAGTCGGTGAGCACGGGCTGCACCTGCGACTCGGCGACCACGCCGGAGGCCAGCGCCGCGGTCAGGGTGAAGCGGTCGTAGGCCACCATGAGCAGCCGCCGGTCCCGCTCGGTGACCAGCACGGCGCGCGCGTCACCGAGCGGCACGACCACCGAGGAGCGCGCGTCGCCCTGCTCGGCGGCCAGGTTGCGGTCGCGTTGGCGCGCGGCGGACGCGGGGTCGGCGAAGGCCCCCAGCCCGACGGTGAGCAGCGGCGCGGGCCGCCGGGCCACCGAGTACGTGCAGTTCACCCGCTCCAGCAGGCCGACCGAGGGCGACCCGACACCGCGCACCGTGTGACCGGTGACGCTGCCGGTGGGCTGGCCGAGCAGCGCCGCGACGTCCACCGGGCCGGTCAGCGTGTCGGCGCAGTCGGTGGGCAGCAGCGTGGCCCGGGGCTTCACCCCGGCTCTGGCGGCGTCGGCGGCCGACGGGTCGGCCGCGAACGTGGGTATCGCCAGCTGCGCCACCCCCTGCGAGGACGGCGAGCCGGCCCACGCCAACGCCACCCCCACGACGATCATCACCCCGACAGCGACCAGTACCCCGCCCCGCAACCCCACCCGGTAAGCCAAACACGGTCGGGACGGCTCGGATGATCAACTACACCAGACCGTGATGCACCACTGGCCTCTTCACCCACTCAGCCGCGGTCCGATGCACGATCGTGACGGTCCGTTCCGGCAGGGTTCACCTCCGGACCGAGCCAGGGCTCCACGCTGTGCCCCGCGATGTACTCGATCCGCTCCAGGTACGCCAGGGACGCCGCCCGCACCGGGCCCGGGTCGCACTGCCGGTAACCGGCCACGAGCTGGCGCTGCCCGTCCAGCACGATGCCCTCCGCGTCGGGGCCGATGCGGCCGAAGCCGATCCGGAAGTACCGCTCGGTCGCGCGCAGCAGACGTTCCGCGATGCGCAGATCCCATGCCGTGGCCGCGGGACGCAGCGTCTCGCGGTAGAACTGGTGATACCGCTCGTAGCGCTCGTCCGGCGGGCCGCCCCACTCCGCCCAGGCCCGCTGGTCGGCCTCCAGCCGGTCGACCTCGGCCGGCGGCATGCACGCGTGCGACCGCACAGCCAGGTCGGGCTCGAACAGCCGGCGCAGCCGCAGCACCGCCCGCAGCTCCTCGGCGTCCAGCGAGGCGACCACCGCGCTGCGCCCCCGGCGGGTGACCAGCAGCCCCTCCGCCTCCAGGCTGCGCAGCGCCTCGCGCACCGGGATGAAGCTGACCCCGAGCCAGGCCGCGATCCGGCGCAGCGAGAACTCCTCGCCCGGTTCGAGCCGCCCGGAGAGGATCCAGCTCCGGATGTCGTTGGTGACCCGCTCCACCACCGAGATCGTCGGCGGTGTCGACCCCACGGGCGCCGAACCGGGCATGGCTCCTCCGCGGGATGTTCGGCCTGGCGCGGGTCCGGTCCCGCCGGCGTCGCCCAGGCACCGAGGTACGAACGATCTAACTACAGATACCCACTCCGACCGCCGTCCGCACCACGAATGTGTCACTAGTTGCGTCCCGGCGGAGTGGCCTCCCGCACGGTCACCGCCACCGACTCAAAGGCCACGCACAGCAACGCCACAAGCCCGCGACAGCCCCGCCGGGAACCGTGGTGGAGGTGATCGCCGCGACCGCACCGCCGCGCCGTGCCGGGGGCTCCGCGCCGCGTCGCGCGCCGGCCCGGGCCGCGGCGTGGGCGCGCGCCCTGCCGCTGCGTACCCGGATGCTGGCCGCCGTCCTCGCGCTGATGTGCGCGGTCTTCGTGGTGATCGCCCCGGTGTCGCTGGCGCTGCTGCACCGGTCACTGATCGACGAGCTGGATCAGAAGGTGCTGCAGGCCGTCGCCCGGCGCGAGCCGCCGCCCGGCCAGGAGGCCCGGTACCGGCGTGGCCCGCTGTCCTTCCTGGCCCACACCGGGCAGACCACCGGGACGCTGGGCGCGGTGCTGCACGACGGGCGGATCGTCGACGTGGGGACGCTGGACCCGGACGGCGACGTCCGTCCGCTGGAGCCGCCGGCCGGCGACCCGCTGATGACGCTGCCCGCCGACGGCGCGCCGCACACCGTGAACCTGGCCGGGCTGGGTGACTACCGGATCCTCGCCAAGCCGGCCGGCTCGGGGGACGTGGAGGTCACCGGGCTGCCGATGGACGACGTGCGGGACGTGCTGCGCCAGCTCACCGTCATCCAGATCTGGGCCGCCGCGTTCGGGCTGGCGGTGACCGGGGTGGCGGCCGCGGTCATCGTGCGGGTGGCGCTGCGCCCGCTGCGCCGGGTGGCGGCCACCGCGACCCGGGTCGCCGAGCAGCCGCTGGACCGGGGCCGGGTGGCGCTGGACGAGCGGGTGCCCGCCACCGAGGTGGACCCGCGCACCGAGGTCGGGCAGGTCGGCGCGGCGCTGAACCGGATGCTGGAGCACCTGGGCACCGCGCTGGACGCCCGCTACGCCAGCGAGCTGCGGCTGCGCCAGTTCCTGGCCGACGCCAGCCACGAGCTGCGCACCCCGCTGGCCGCCATCCGCGGCTACGCCGAGCTGGCCGGCCGCCGCCACGACGACGTCTCGCCGACGGTGGCGCACGTGCTGCGCCGCGTGTCCTCGCAGACCGAGCGGATGACCTCGCTGGTGGAAGACATGCTGCTGCTGGCCCGGCTGGACGCCGGCCGGCCGCTGGCGCACGAGCCGGTGGAGCTGTCCCAGCTGGTGGTGGACGCGGTGAGCGATGCGCACGCGGCCGGCCCCGAGCACCGCTGGCGGCTGAGCCTGCCCGACCGGGCGGTGACCGTGCCCGGCGACCCGGTCCGGCTGGGCCAGGTGCTCGGCAACCTGCTGACCAACGCGCGGGTGCACACCCCGCCGGGCACGGCGGTGCTCGCCGAGCTGGTGGTCCGCGGCGAGCGCGCGGTGCTGCGGGTGACCGACGACGGCCCCGGCATCGCCGCGGAGCTGCTGCCGCAGGTGTTCGGCCGGTTCGCCCGCGGTGACGGCTCCCGGTCCCGGGAGGCCGGCAGCACCGGGCTGGGCCTGGCCATCGCGCACGCGGTGACCGGCGCGCACGGCGGGACGATCCGGGTGACCAGCGAGCCGGGACGCACCGCGTTCACGGTGGAGCTGCCGGCCGCCGTCGAGGCACCCCGCCACCCGGTCGGGCCGAGCGGTCCGGCGGTGCGCACGACGGCGGGCTAGGTTCTCCTTCCATGATCGACGAGCAGCAGGCAGGCCCGTTCGCGTCGCGGCGGATCCAGGTCGGGGACATCGCCCTGAATGTGATCGACGAGGGCGAGGGCCCGGCCGTGCTGCTGCTGCACGGCTTCCCGGACCGGGCCACCATGTGGCGCCACCAGATCCGCGCGCTGGTGGCGGCCGGCCACCGGGTGATCGCCCCCGACCTGAGGGGGTTCGGCGACAGCGACAAGCCGGCCCGGGTGGAGAACTACGCGCTCACCGTGGTCGTCCAGGACATGCTGGGCCTGCTGGACGAGCTGGGCGTGGACACCGTGGCGGTCGCGGCACACGACTGGGGCGCGATGGTCGGGTGGGTGCTGACCGGCGCGGTCCCCGAGCGGGTGCGCAGGCTGGCGGCGATCTCGGTGGGGCACCCCAACGCGTACTTCGGCGCCGGCTTCGCGCAGAAGCAGCTGTCCTGGTACATGCTGTGGTTCCAGTTCCCCGGTGTCGCCGAGCAGCAGATGCCGGTGGACGACTGGGCCTGGTTCCGGCGGTGGATCCACGCCGGCGCCGAGCGCGGCCAGGACCCCGACCTGGACCAGCAGCTGGCCGACCTGGCCCGGCCCGGAGCCCTCGCGGCGGGGCTGAGCTGGTACCGCGCGAACATGCCGCCCGAGGTCTTCGCGCAGCGCGAGGTCGACTTCGGCATGGCCACCATCACCTGCCCGGTGCTGGGTATCTGGAGCAACGGTGACCCGGCGCTGACCGAGCGGCAGATGACCGACTCGGCGGAGTACCTGGGTGGCCCGTGGCGGTGCGAGACGCTGGCCGGGGTGGACCACTGGATCCCGGTGCATGCCGCCGAGCGGACCAGCGAGCTGCTGGTGGATTTCTTCGGTTGATCGCGGCGGCCGGGCCGCCCTCCCGGCTCAGGTCCCCAGGATTCCGCTGGGCTAAACGTGGTCAGAGCCACCGGACCTGCGCAAGCTCAGCGCTTGCTAGAGCTAGCAGGCATCCGTAACGTAGATCGGGACAGAGCACAGAAGGCCACCGGATTGGAGATCACCATGGCCGTCACGCTTCCGACCTCCGCCGATGTCCGCAAGCTTCGGGCCGACACGGAGAAGGCAGTCACCTCTCAGTTCGACCTGATCCGCACTCCGCTGCTGGCCTGGATCGGCGCCGGGGACCTGGCGCTGGCGAAGCTCAGCGAGCTGCCGGACCAGCTGTCCGCCGACGAGATCCGCAAGCGCGTGGACGACGTCCGCGGCCGCACCCGCCGCTTCTACTCGGAGCTGGCCGACCGCGGTGAGGACACCGTGGAGCGCATCCGCGAGCAGCCCAACGTGGCGCGCGCGCTGCGCAACGTCGAGGACGCCACCGACCGCTTCGAGCGGCAGGTGGAGCGCACCGTGGACGGTGCGCACGACCGCGGCGAGGAGATCCTCGGCCGGGTCACCCGTGAGACGCGGTCCGCGGGCGAGCGCGCGGCGCGGGGCGCCCAGCGCACCGCCACGAAGGCCGCCGACGCGACCGGCGAGGCCAGCGAGGAGCTGGCCGGGACGATCGAGGACGCCGGCGCCGAGACCGCTCGCACCGCGCGCAGCACCAGCCGCAAGGCCGCGAACAAGACCGCGCCGAAGAGCACCGCCCGCAAGTAAGTAGGCAGATCGGCCGGTCATCGGACCCCGGAGCCCGCTCGGCTCCGGGGTCCAGCCATGTCCTCCGGTCAGCTGCCCGGCAGCTTGCAGGAGCCGGAGAAGATCGGTCCGACCAGCACCGACCGGCCGGGCGGCGGGTTGACCTCGGCGGTGGCGTTGCCGGTGAGCCGGTCCATGCACTTGTTGACCGCGCTCTCCGAGCCGCCCTCGCCGTCCACCCACAGGTCCAGGTGGTTGCTGCCGGCGCTGGCACCGGAGTCCTCGACGATCGCGTAGCGCTTCACCGAGGGCAGGTAGAACTTCGTGCCCGGCTTGAACGACGATCCGCTGGGCACCGCGACCGTGATCGGGTCGCTGAACGTGCCCTGGCCGTCGGCCTTCTTGTGCACGATGGGGTGACTGACCTCCGCCGATCCCGCCGGGGTGTTGTCGAAGAACGAGTAGCCGGTGAGCTCGATCTTCACCGTCTTCCCGGCCCGCTTGGTGAGCGCCGACGTCGGCGCCGCCGACTTGGTCGACGAGGTGGTGGTCGTCCTGGTCGGGGCCGACGACCGCGTGCCGGACGCGCTCGACCCCGCCTTGGCCTGCGCCTTCGTCGACGAGGAGCCCGAACCCGAGCCGCTGCCCGAACCCCCGGCACCGCTGGTGGAGCCGCCCGACCCGTCGCCGGGAGCCGCGGCCGGCAGCGGCGGGACGCCCGGCGCGGGCGGGACCGCCCCGGGCGCACCGGCGGCACCCGGCGCGCCGGCACTGCCCGGCGCTCCGCCCGGCGGGGCGGCGGGCGCCGTGTCGGAGGCATTCCGGGACGCGGCGTCCCGGGACGCCGCGTCGACCGAGTAGCGGCCGCCCGGGGTGAACAGGGCGACCGCCACCGAGGCGGCTCCGACCAGCAGGACCGCGGCCGTGACCATGGTCACCAGCATCGCGCGGCTGGGCTTGCCGGTACGCAGCCGGTGGCCGGCGGCGCGTGCGCCGGAGCCACTGGAGCCACCGGAGCCGCAGCCGAAGAGACGGCGGCCGGAACGGCGCGCGGAGTGGTCGCCACGAGACACGCGACCAGGTGTTCGGGGAGACACCGGGCGGGACCCTTTCTCGGTGGGGCAGCGGCGGTGGGCCGAGCCGACCCGGGAGCCCGGAGCGGGGGGAGTGTCGACCGTGCGAACCGCCGTCCGATCAGCCACGGGGAGCGCTGGCCGGCGCGCACAGAGTAATCAGACGGGCCGCTGAGCAGCGGAAATCTGAGAGCCACCCCGGGAGCGCACGGCGATCGGCGCAGTCCCGGCGTCGAGAGGTGCGGTTGCTCGGCCATCTGGCGGATCGACGTAGGCCAGATGCAGATACCGGCGCTCAGGATGGCCGGCCGACCGGGGTCCGACGTCGGCGTGCGCCGCAACCGATCAACGAGGGAGACTGGTGGCCCGTTACGAGAAGGGGCTCACTGCGTGGACCACCAGGGCGACTTCCGCTCCGTCTACCGGCACGGCTTCCTGCGGGTGGCCGCCTGCACCCTGCACACCACGATGGCGGAGCCGGCGACCAACGCCGGGGCGGTGCTGCGGACGGCCCGGGAGTGCGACTCCGAGGGAGTCGGGCTGGCCGTCTTCCCCGAGCTGACGCTGTCCGGCTACTCCATCGAGGACATCCTGCTGCAGGACACGCTGCTGGACGGCGTGCAGCGCGCGCTGGTCGAGGTCGTCGAGGGATCGGCCGACCTGCTGCCGGTGCTGCTGGTCGGGGCGCCGCTGCGCTGGCGGCACCGGATCTACAACTGCGCCGTGGTGATCCACCGCGGCCGGGTGCTCGGGGTGGCCCCCAAGTCGTACCTGCCGACCTACCGGGAGTTCTACGAGCGCCGGCAGGTGGCGGTGGGCGACGACGTGCGGGGCAGCATCGAGGTGGCCGGGCAGGACGTGCCGTTCGGGCCGGACCTGCTGTTCGAGGCCGACGACCTGCCCGGGTTCGTGCTGCACGTGGAGATCTGCGAGGACCTGTGGGTGCCGATCCCGCCCAGCGCGGAGGCGGCACTGGCCGGGGCGACCGTGCTGGCGAACCTCTCCGGCAGCCCGATCACCGTCGGCCGCGCGGACACCCGTGAGCTGCTGTGCCGGTCGGCGTCGGCGCGTTGCCTGGCCGGCTACGTGTACGCGGCGGCCGGCGAGGGCGAGTCGACCACCGACCTGTCCTGGGACGGCCAGACCCTGATCTACGAGAACGGCGACCTGCTGGCCAGCACCGAACGGTTCCCCCGGGGCGAGCGGCGCAGCGTGGCCGACCTGGACCTGGGGCTGCTGCGCGCCGAGCGGCTGCGGATGGGGACCTTCGACGACAACCGCCGCCAGCACGCGGCGCGCATCGACGCGGTCCGCCGGGTCCGGTTCAGCCTGCGCCCGCCGGCAGGCGACATCGGGCTGCGCCGCGAGGTGGAGCGGTTCCCGTTCGTTCCCGCCGACCCCGCGCGGCTGGAGCAGGACTGCTTCGAGGCGTACAGCATCCAGGTCGCCGGCCTGGAGCAGCGGCTGCGCGCCATCGGCCAGCCCACGGTGGTGATCGGCGTGTCCGGCGGGCTGGACTCCACCCACGCGCTGATCGTGGCGGCCCGCGCGATGGACCGCGAGCAGCGGCCGCGCAGCGACATCCTGGCGTTCACCCTGCCCGGCTTCGCCACCGGCGAGCACACCAAGGGCAACGCCCACCGGCTGGCCGAGGCGCTCGGGGTGACCTTCGAGGAGATCGACATCACCGAGACGGCCCGGCTGATGCTGGGCAACCTGGCGCACCCGTTCTCCGCCGGCGAGCCGGTGTACGACGTGACGTTCGAGAACGTGCAGGCCGGGCTGCGGACCGACTACCTGTTCCGCGCGGCGAACCAGCGCGGCGGCATCGTGCTGGGCACCGGCGACCTGTCCGAGCTGGCGCTGGGCTGGTCCACCTACGGGGTGGGCGACCAGATGTCGCACTACAACGTCAACGGCGGGGTGCCCAAGACGCTGATCCAGCACCTGATCCGCTGGGTGATCTCCTCGGAGCAGTTCGACGACCAGGTGGGCGTGGTGCTCCAGTCGGTGCTGGACACGGAGATCACCCCGGAGCTGGTGCCGGCGTCGGCGGACGCCCCGGTGCAGAGCAGCGAGGCCACGGTCGGCCCGTACGCGCTGCAGGACTTCTCGCTCTACCACGTGCTGCGGCACGGTGCCCGGCCATCGAAGATCGCGTTCCTGGCCTGGCACGCGTGGCGGGACGCCGCCCGGGGGCGCTGGCCCACCGGCTTCCCCGTCGAGGACCGCACCGAGTACTCGCTGGCGGAGATCAAGCGGTGGATGGAGGTGTTCGTGCGGCGCTTCTACAGCTTCAGCCAGTTCAAGCGCTCGGCGCTGCCCAACGGCCCCAAGGTGACCGCGGGCGGGGCGCTGTCCCCGCGCGGCGACTGGCGCGCCCCGTCGGACATGTCGGCGGCCGCGTGGCAGGCCGAGGTCCGCGCCGAGGTCCCCGACGAGTGACCGCGTGTGTTCACCCCGAGCCGTCGCCCTGGTGGCCGTGGCGCGGCTCAGAAGGCGCGATGGGTCTCCTGGTAGACGGCGCCCCACAGCGCGATGCCGGCCACGACCATCCCGATCAGCATGATCGAGATGCCGAGCACGATCGCGGCGGACAGCGAGGTGATGCCGCCGGGAACGCACGGCAGCCAGTCCGGCAGGACGTTGAGGGCGACTACGGTCTCGGTCATGGTTGAAGTGTCAATCGCACCGTCGGGCCGGACAAGGTCGCCGGACCGCCTCATACGAACCGCACAGCGTTCACACAGAGCGCACTGATCCGGCGATCACGCTCCGCAACCAGGGGACCTGGCGCCGCGGGAGGCCGGGGTGGCGGTGCGGCTGGCGTTCACCCGCTGTCACCCTGGCGGACGCTGACGTCCGCCGAATGGTCGGCGCCCCGCCACCGCTGCGCTCATTAGCGTCCCTGGTCATGTCGTCTGACCATGACTCAGAGCAGATCGCGCGGGCCAACTCGGCCGGTGGCCAACCGGTGGTATTCGTTCACGGACTGTGGTTGTTGGCCAGCAGCTGGGACCGGTGGGGCGAGGTGTTCGCCGAGGCCGGTTACGCCCCGGTCGCGCTCGGCTGGCCGGACGACCCCGACTCGGTGGCCGCCGCCAACGCCGACCCCGAGGTGTTCGCCGGCAAGAGCGTCGGCCAGGTCGCCGACCACCTCTGCGGGCTCATCGGGCGGCTGGACCGCAAGCCGGCCGTGATCGGCCACTCCTTCGGCGGGCTGCTCACCCAGATCATCGCCGGCCGGTCGGCGTCCGTGGCGTCGGTGGCCATCGATCCGGCTCCGTTCCGGGGTGTGCTGCCGCTGCCGATCTCCGCGCTCAAGTCCTCCTCGCCGGTGCTGGGCAACCCTGCCAACCGGAACCGGGCCGTGCCGCTGACCTACGAGCAGTTCCGGTACGCCTTCGCCAACGCGGTGTCCGAGGAGGAGGCCCACCGGCTGCACCAGGAGTTCGCCGTACCCGCCTCGGGCAGGCCGCTGTTCCAGGCGGCCACCGCGAACCTGAACCCGTGGACCGAGGCACAGGTCGACACCGACAACCCGGACCGGGGCCCGCTGCTGATCATCTCCGGCGAGAAGGACCACACGGTGCCGTGGGCCATCGCCAACGCCTCCTACCACCGGCAACGGGGCAACCCCGGGATCACCGAGATCACCGAGCTGCCCAACCGGGGGCACTCGCTGACCATCGACAGCGGCTGGCGGGAGGTCTGCGACACCGCGCTGGGCTTCGTGCGGAAGTTCGTCCCGGCCTGACCGCCGCTCAGTCCGGCAGCATCGGCGCCTCCCACCCCTGGTCCCGCCCGAGCAGGACGCCCCGGGTGACCGCGGCCGTGCCGAACCGGTCGCGGACGTCGTCGAGCGCGGAGTCCAGCGCCTGCTCGACGCCCACCCCGGCGGGGGTGTCGTGGAACGGCAGGGTGAGCTGCTCGCCGTCGGAGTCGTCCAGGTTGCCGACCGCGACGCCGACCAGCGTCAGCCCGCGCCGCGCGATCAGCGGCAGCGTGCCGGCCAGCAGGGTGCGGGCCGCGGCCAGCACGGCGTCGGTGTCGGCGGTCGCCCCGGCCAGCGTGTGCGAGCGGGTGATGCGCGTGTAGTCGTCGAAGCGCAGCCGCAGCACGACGGTGCGGCCCACCCGCTCGGCGGCGCGCATCCGCCGGGTGACCCGGTCGACCAGGCCGACCAGCACCGCGTCCACCTCGGCGGGGGTGCGCCGGGAGCGGCCCAGCGCCCGCTGCGCACCCATCGAGCCGCGCCGCCTGCCGACCTGGACGCGGCGCGGGTCGCTGCCGACGGCCAGGGCGTGCAGGTGCCGCCCGGCGGCCCGGCCGAGCAGCGAGACGAGGGTGGCCTCGGACAGCTCGGCGACCTCGGCCACGGTGCCGACCCCCCAGCCGTGCAGCTTCGCCGAGGTGACCGGCCCGACGCCCCACAACAGCTCCACCGCCAGCGGGTGCAGGAACTCGCGCTCGCCGTCCGGCGGCACCACCAGCAACCCGTCGGGCTTCGCCACCCGGCTGGCCACCTTGGCCAGGAACTTGGTGCGCGCCACGCCCACGGTGATCGGCAGCCCGACCTCGCGCAGCACGTCGGCGCGCAGCCGCGCGGCGATCTCCACCGGCTCCCCGGCGATCCGCCGCAGCCCGCCCACGTCGAGGAACGCCTCGTCGATGGACAGCCCCTCGACCAGCGGAGTGGTCGCCCGGAAGACCTCGAACACCGCTCGGCTGGCCGCGGTGTAGGCGCTGAACCGGGGCGGGACCACGACCGCCCGCGGGCACAGCCGGCGCGCCCGCCCACCGGGCATCGCGGTGCGCACCCCGAACGCCTTGGCCTCGTAGCTGGCGGCGAGCACCACCCCGGCGCCGACGATCACCGGCCGGCCGCGCAGCACCGGGTCGTCGCGCTGCTCGACCGACGCGTAGAACGAGTCCAGATCGGCGTGCAGGATGTCGGCCCGCCGACCGCCGCTGCTGGACACGAACATATGTTCGCACCGGACCCCGACAGTTGGCGAGGCCGCGGTCCGTGCCCGGTGCGCCCGCCGGGTTCACCGGGCGGGCACGCCGGGGCGACCAGGGGCTCAGCCCGCGGCGGCCAGCTCGTGCTGGCGTGCGTCCTCCGCGCCGAACCTGTCCTCCAGCTCCATCGGCGAGTAGTCCTCGTCGATCTCCCCCGGCGGCCGGCCCCGCGCGCCCTGGATGGACTCCAGCCGGCGGGTCAGCTTGTCCATCGCGTACTGGTGCATCTCCGCCTGGTCGATGCCGAACGGGGTGGGCCGGCCGGGGAACCGGTCGTAGATCTCGTTGGTCAGGGCCAGCGCGGGCTCCATCAGCCTGCCCATCTGGTCCTCGACCACGTTCCAGACCGAGTCGTCGGCGGCCACGTGCCGGCGGCAGGTGAACGTGCCCCAGGCCATGTGCCTGCGCTCGTCGTCGCCGATCAGCTTGATCAGCTTCTGCATGCCGGGCAGGATTTTCCGGCTGTTGCACACCTTCGCCCAGGCGAAGTAGCCGGTGAGCGCCAGGCAGCCCTCCACGATGTGGTTGTAGGTCACCGAGGCGCGCACCTGGGCCGCCGGCGACGGGTCGTCGAGCAACGCGTACATCGCCTTCGGCTGCTCCTGGCTGAAGATGATGTTGTAGGCCGGGCCGTACTCGGCGTACTCGTGCAGGTCACCGGTGAGCCCGACGGTGTCGAACCACATCCGGAAGCCCTGCATGTGCTTCGCCTCCTCGAAGGCGAACTGCGCCAGGTAGGCCTCGTCGGCCAGCCGCCCCTCGGCCGCCATCGCCTGCATGAACGGCTGGATGTCCTGGGTCACCGACTCCTCGCCGGCCAGGAAGCGGCCGGCCAGCGACGCGGTCATCGTCCGCTCGTCGTCGGTCATGGCCGCGAAGTCCCTTGCGTCCTGCGTGAAGTCGATGCTCTCGGGGTCCCAGAACTTCTTGTTGCCCTTGCGGAACAGCCGCATCGGGAAGGAGTCCATCCGGAGTCCGCCGGCACACAGGCTGCCGTACCCGGTGCGCTTGTTGTGCTCGATGCTGCGGTCGATCGCCATGGGTCGCTCCTCGGTGAGTACGAGATCGGCGCGTCAGGTGTGTCGATCATCACACGCGTCCCGGCCGCACGGTAGGTCCGCGCGCGCCATGGCTGGCCCCCGGGGGCCAGCGGAGGCCGGGCGGGGTTCGCCCGGGCACCGCCCAGCGGTACCCGGGCACCGCCCGACGGCGGGCCTCGGGCCTTCCTGTGAGCCGGCCATGAGAGCTGTGAATCGACTGTGCAGGTGCTCTGAGCGGGCATTTCCTCAGCCGGGCTGAGGCAAACTGACCGGGTGCGAAACGACGATCAGAGCCGAGCCCGAGCCGGCCGGCGGACCGGGCTCACCGCGGTCGCGCTCGGTGCGGTGGCCGTTCTCGCGTGCGGCTGCTCGCACGCGGCTCCGCCCCAGGAGCAGCAACGGGCTGCCGCCGCACCCGCGCCCGCCGGTGGCCCCCAGCAGCTGTCCATCTGGCTGACCGGCTACTCGTGGCAGGACAACACCCCGCCGGGATCCTCCAAGGTGGGCGAGCCGGTGCTGCACCAGACGGCCGCGGGCCAGGGCACCTTCGCCGACCCGATCACGGTCGCGGTGCCCGGGCACAAGGGCGACATGGACTGGCAGCCGGGCACCAAGTTCTACCTGCCCAGCGTGCAGCGTTACGTGATCGTCGAGGACTCCGGCGCGGCCAAGGCACCCGGCGGCACCGACACCCACCTGGACATGTGGATCGACGGCCAGTCCGGCACCAAGCAGAGCACCGACGCCTGCGAGAGCCTGTTCACCGGCAAGGTCCCGGCCCAGGTCAACCCGCCGGACAACATGAAGGTGATGACCGGCCCGATCTTCGCCGGCGCGAGGTGCAACCTCCCCGCCCAGCCGGAGAACCTCGGTACCTACAAGAACGCCGACGGCGATGGCGACAGCGGAGACGGCGGCAGCGGAGACGACGGCAGCGGAGACGACGGCAGCGGAGACGACGGGGGCGGCGGTGGCCACGGGCACCACCACCACGGTGACGACAGCGACGACAACGACGACGGCAGCGGCGGCAGCGACAACTAGCTCCGCTCGGCCGGTCAGCCTCGGATCTTCAGGGTGACGGCGCGGGGCTCGGTGAAGAAGTCGCGGGAGTACCGGCCGCCCTCCCGGCCCACGCCGCTGATCCCCTCGCCGCCGAACGGCAGCCGCAGGTCACGCTCGAAGAAGCAGTTGACCCACACCATGCCGGCCTTCCACCGGGCGGCCATCCGGTGGGCGCGGTCCAGGTTCTGGGTGCACAGCATGCCGGCCAGCCCGTACGGGGTGTCGTTGGTGATGGCCAGGGCCTCGTCCTCGGTGTCGAACGGCAGCACCGTCTCCACCGGGCCGAAGATCTCCTCCTGTGCGGTGCGCGCGCTGTTGGTCAGCCCGGTGATCACCGTCGGCGGGTAGTAGAAGCCGTCGGCGTGGTCCTGGCCGGTCAGCCGGGAGCCGCCGGTGACGATCTCGCCGCCCTCGGTCCGGGCCAGCTCCACGTAGCCGTGCACCTTGTCCAGGTGCTGCCGCTCGATCAGCGGGCCGAGGAACGTGTCGTGCTTCTTCGGGTCGCCGATGGTCAGCTTCCGGGCCTCCTCGGCGAACCGGGCCACGAACTCGTCGTAGACGCCGCGCTGCACCAGCAACCGGGAGCCGGACAGGCACACCTGGCCGTTGCCGCCGAAGATCGCGCGCACCGCCATGGGTACGGCGACGTCCAGGTCGGCGTCGTCGAACACCACGTTGGCGCTCTTGCCGCCCAGCTCGGCCGAGACCGGCGTCATGGTCGGCGCGGCCGCGGCCATGATCTTCACGCCGGTGGCGCTCGAGCCGGTGAAGGTGATCCGGTCGACCCGGGGGTCGGTGGTCAGCGGACCGGCCACCTCGTCGCCGCCGTAGCCGTGCACGACGTTCAGCACGCCCTCGGGCAGGCCCGCCCCGGCGGCCAGCTCGGCGAACCGGGCGGCGGTCAGCGGGGTCTGCGGCGCCGGCTTGAGCACGCAGGTGTTGCCGAACGCCAGTGCGGGCGCGAGCTTCCAGGTGGCCAGCATCAGCGGGGCGTTCCACGGGCTGATCGCGGACACCACGCCGGCCGGCGGGTAGAGCACGTAGGACAGCAGCTCGCCGTCCGGGTACGCCTCGTTCGGCGCCATCGCCACGTAGTCGCCGAAGAACCGCAGGTTGTGTGCCACCCTCGGGATCTCCGCGTGCAGCGATTGGGTGATCGTCTTACCGCCGTCGCGGGTCTCCAGCTCGGCCAGCTCCTCGCGGTGCGCGTCCACCGCGTCGGCGACCGCGTACAGGATCGCCCTGCGCTCCTTGGGCGCCAGCCGGGGCCACGGGCCGTCGTCGAACGCGGAGCGCGCGGCACCGAGCGCGCGCTCGGCGTCGGTGGCGGAGCCGCGGGCGACGGTGGCCAGCAGCGTGCCGTCGTGCGGGTCGCGGGACTCGAACGTCCGCCCGTCCGCGGCCGACACCGGCTTGCCGCCGATGAAGTGCTCGATGGTCGTGCTCATGCGGTGGCTGCCTTCTCCCCGATCTCCGAGCGGCCGGAGAGCTCGGCCGCCACGTCGATGATCATGTCTTCCTGGCCGCCGATCACGCCCCGGCGGCCCAGCTCCATCAGGATGTCGCGCTCCCGCACCCCGTACTTGCGCGCCGCCCGCTTGGTCGGGTGGAAGAACGTGGAGTACACCCCGGCGTAGCCCAGGATCAGTGCCGTCTCGTCCACGATCTGCGGGAACTCCATCAGCGGCGCCACCACGTTCTCGGCGGTGTCGATCAGCGGGAACAGGTCGACCCCGGTGTGGAACCCGGCCCGCTCGAAGGCCGCGGCCAGCACCTCGGTCTGCGCGTTGCCCGCGCTGGCCCCCAGCCCGCGCAGCGACCCGTCGATGTAGGTCGCACCCTCCTCGGCGGCGACCAGCGCGTTGGCGACGCCCACCCCGAGGTTGTTGTGCGCGTGGAACCCGATGTCCGCGCCGACCGCCGCCTTCAGCGCGGCCACCCGCGCGGCCGCCCCGCGCGGCACCAGCGCGCCGGCCGAGTCGACCACGTAGATCACCTGGCCGCCGTAGGAGTCCAGCCTGCCCGCCTGCTCGGCCAGCTTCTCCGGGGACAGCTTGTGGCTCATCATCAGGAAGCACATCACCCGCAGGCCCTGCTCGCGCGCCCACCGGACGGGCTGCTCGGCGCAGTCTGCCTCGGTGCAGTGCACGGCCACCCGCACGGTGGTCGCCCCGGCGTCCCGCGCGGCGCGCAGCTCGTCGAGGGTGGCGATGCCCGGGACGTAGAGCACGGCGATGTCGGCGTCGGAGACCGCGTCCACCGCGGCCGCGACGTACTCCGGGTCGCTGGCGGCGGCGATGCCGTACTGGATCGACGACGCGCCGAGCCCGATGCCGTGCGCCACCTCGATCGTCCTGATCCCGGCCTTGTCCAGCCCCCGGCAGACCCGGGCGACCTGGTCGGGGGTGAACCTGTGCGACACGCTGGACATGCCGTCGCGCAGGCTGGTGTCGACCAGGTTCACGTGCGCCGGCGCGCCCTCGGGCAGCGTCTCGTTGTCCGGCATCCGGTTGTTCGTCCCGGTCACGCCGGCACTCCCGCGCGCCGGGTCGCCATGGCGTCGGCCACCCGGGCCGCGGCGGCGGTGATGATGTCCAGGTTGCCGGCGTAGCTGGGCAGGAAGTCGCCCGCGCCCTCCACGTCCAGCATCACGGTGACCAGGTCGCCCTCCACGTCGAAGTAGCGCAGCCGGTAGCCGGGCACGTACCGCTGGACCGACGCGACCATGTCCCGCACGGCCGTCTCGACGGCCGGCGCGTCCGGGTTGCGGACCTTCGCGTGCACGGTGTCCCGCATGATCATCGGTGGCTCGGCCGGGTTGATCACCGAGATGGCCTTGGCCCGGTCCGCGCCGGCCACCGACACCAGCGCCCTGCCGGTCTTCTCGCTGAACTCGCTGAGGTTCTGCCGGGTGCCCGGGCCTGCGCTGGCGCTGGCGATCGCGGCCACGATCTCGCCGTAGGAGGCGTCGGCGGCCTGGTCGATCGCGTACAGGACGGGGATCGTGGCCTGGCCCGCGCAGCTGACCATGTTCACGTTCGGCGCGGCCAGGTGCTCGTCCAGGTTGACCGCCGGCACCACGTACGGCCCGACCGAGGCCGGGGTCAGGTCGATGGCGGTGATACCCGCCTCGGCGTAGCGGGGCGCCGCCGCCGCGTGCACCTTCGCCGAGGTGGCCTCGAACACCAGCGCGGGCGGCTCCGGCCGCGACAGCAGCCAGTCGACCCCCTCGGCGGAGGTCTCCAGGCCCAGCTCCCGGGCCCGCCGCAGGCCCACGCTGTCCGGGTCGACACCGACCACGTAGCGCGGCTCCACGAGCTCGGAACGCCGCAACTTGTACAGCAGATCGGTGCCGATGTTGCCGGATCCGACGATCGCGGCCGTCACTTGCCCAGTCATGGGGTACGACGCTAGGCACCCGGCGGGCGGCGGGCAGGCACCCTCCGGCATGCCCGAACGGCGCCGCGGCGGCACCGGTGGCGGTTCGGGTTTCGCGGAGCGCTCCGGTCGGTCCCCCGCCGCGCGCCTAGGTTCGGCCGATGCCGATCGTGACCTTCCACCTCGTCCAGGACGCCTACCCCCCGGACCGGCTCGGCCAGCTCCTGGCGCGGGCCAGCACGATGTACTCGCGGGTGCTCGACTCGCCGATCCAGCGGGTGCGGGCGTTCGTCGCCGGCTACCGGCCGGAGCACGCGGCGGTGGCCGGTCAGCTCGTCGGCGAGGGGGCACGGCCGGCGCCGTACTTCGAGTTCCTGGTGCTCGCCGGGCGGCCGGCCGGACAGCGGCACGAGCTGCTGGCCGGGTTCACCGACCTGATCGTCGAGGTGCTCGACGCGCCCCGCGAGCTGGTCCGCGGCAGGGCCGTCGAGCTGGACCCGGACAACTGGGCCATCGGCGGCACCCCGGCGAGTGTGCGGCGGGCGACCGAGATCGACGCGCGGGCGACGGCGGCCGGCTCGTGAGCGGCCAGGGCGGCCCGGGAGCCGACCAGGCGGTGGTGGTCGGCGCCACCGGGGCCGTCGGCGGGGCGATCCTGCGGGCGCTGCGGGACGCCGGGCTGTCCGTCGTCGCGGTGGCCAGGGACGCCGACGCGCTGGGCGAGCTGGCCGCCGAGGACACCGGGGTGCGGCCCTGCCCGGCGGACATCGGGACGGACGACGCGCAGGCCGCGATCGCCGCCGCGGTGGCCGACGGCGGGCCGGTGCGGATGGTCGTGCAGGCCACCGGGCTGCCCGCCACCGGGCCACTGGCCACCGTCGACCCGGACGCGCTGGGCACCGTCGTGGCGCTCAAGCTCGGCGGCCTGCTGCGGCTGGTCCGCGCCGTCGACGCCCGGCTCGGACCCGGGTCGCGGGTGGTGGCGATCGGCGGCCACTTCGGCTCCGAGCCCAGCCCTCGGACCTGCGGCGCCGGGGTCACCAACGCCGCGCTGTCCAACCTGGTGCGCCAGCTGTCCGACGTCTACGGCCCGCGCGGGGTGACCGTGCACCAGGTCGCCCCCGGCCCGCTGGACACCCCCCGGCTGCACGCGATCGCCGCGGCCGCCGCCGAGTCGCGCGGGATCAGCCCGGAGGCGGTGCTGGACGAGTTCCGGGGGCATTCCCCGCTGAACCGGCTCACCACCACCGGCGAGGTCGGCTGGGCGGTGGCGCAGCTGCTCGCCCCGCAGGCCGCCGCGCTGCACGGCGGCACGCTCGCCCTGGACGGCGGTGCCCGGCGCGGGCTCTTCTGACCGGGCCGGGCCGGACCGGGCCGGACCGGGCCGGCCGTGCCCGGGCCGGGCCGGGGCGGCGGTGGCTTCCGGGGCGACCGGACGCCGCCGCAACCTGGCTCACACCCGTTCCGCGATGCCGAACGGCGCGCCCACCGCCCGCTCAGCGAGGTCATGCTCGCCCAGTTCCCACGCGACAGGAGAGACGATGACCGACCCCGACATCCGCCACGAGATCGCCCACCTGGCCAGGGTCGAGCTGCTCACGCCGAATCCCGATGGCACCCTGTGGTTCTTCACCAAGCTGCTCGGGATGTACGAGACGCACCGCGAGGGCCGGTCGGTCTATCTGCGCGGCTACGAGGACCCGTACCAGTGGAGCATCAAGGTCACCGAGGCGCCTCGGGCCGGCATGGGCCACGCCGCGCTGCGCACCTTCTCGCCGGAGGCGCTGGAGCGGCGCGCGAAGTCGCTCCAGGACAGCACCCTCGAGGGGCGCTGGAGCGACGGCGACTTCGGCTACGGGAAGACCTACGAGTTCCAGACGCCGGACGGGCACAACCTGTCCCTGCTCTGGGAGGCCGAGAAGTACCGGGCGCCCGAGGAGCTGCGCAGCAAGATCCTCACCCGGCCGTCGAGGCGGCCGCTGCAGGGCCTCCCGGTCAAGCGCATCGACCACCTGAACCTGATGGCCAGCGACGTCACCCCGGTCCGCGAGACCATGGAGCGCCACCTCGGCTTCCAGACCCGTGAGCAGGTCAAGGACGGCAACGTGGAGATCGGCGCGTGGATGAGCACCAACCTGCTCGGCCACGAGGTCGCCTGCATGCGCGACACGCTCGGCGAGCGCGGCCGGTTCCACCACGTCGCGATGTACTACGGCATCCCGCAGCACAACATCGACGCCGCCGAGATCTTCCGCGACTACGACATCCAGATCGAGGCCGGCCCGGACAAGCACGGCATCACCCAGGGCTCGTTCCTGTACGTCTTCGAGCCCGGCGGCAACCGGATCGAGCTGTTCGCCGACGCGGGCATCCTGCAGTTCGAGCCGGACTACGAGACCCGGGTGTGGAACATGCAGGAGGTCGCCGACGTCGGCCTGGCCATCGGTGGCGCGCAGCTGCCGTGGGAGACCTACTTCACCTACGGCACGCCGTCCACGCTCAGCCTGGAGGAGCACCGCAAGGAGTTCGCCGACGCCGGCCCGCCCCCGCCGCCGGAGGTGGCGGCCGCCGAGGCACGCACCCCGGACGCCTTGGACCACTCACCGCACGTCTCGCACGCCTGACCGGCCCGGTCCACGACGACGGGGCGCCGCGACCTTCTCCGGTCGCCGCGCCCCGTCGTCCTCTCCGGCCGGTGCTGGTGCGAGCTCAGGCGGTGGAGACGGCGCGCAGCGAGGCGTCCGCGGCGCCGGAGCCGGGCAGCTGCCCGGGGTCCTCCCCCGGGCTGTCCCGCAGCACGGTCAGCCTCGGCGCGCCGGTGCCGGCCAGTTGCTGCGAGATCTCCTGCCCGGCGGCCTTGACCGCGCGCCGGTACTCGTTGCGGCAGGCGGTGAACCGGCTGGTCGGCACGGTCATGCTGATCGACGCCACCACCGCACCCAGGTCGTCCCGGACCGGCGCGGCCACGCAGGACACGTCGGGGATCGCCTCACCCTCGTCGAACGCCATCCCGGCGGCCCGGACCCTGGTCAGCTCGTCGGTGAGCTCGGTGGCGCCGGTGATGGTGGCGGCGGTCAGCCGGCGCAGCGGTGACCCGGCCAGCAGGCAGCGCAGCTCGTCGGTCGACCGGTGGGCGAGCAGCACCTTGCCGACGGCGCTGCAGTGCGGGTCGAGCAGCGCGCCCACCCGGGCCCCGGCCACCGTGAGCTGGCGGTTGCCCGGCACCTTGTCCAGGTAGAGCACCTTGGTGTGCCGCAGCACGGCCAGGTGCACGGTCTCCCCGTACAGCTCGACCAGCCGCTGCAGCACCGGTGCGGCGACCGACCGGACGTCGACGGTGCCGCGCAGCGTCTCGTTCAGCTCCACGATCCGCCAGCCCAGCCGGTAGCGGCCCCGGCCTCGGCACTGCAGCAGCCCGGTCTCCACCAGGCTGGCCAGCAGCGCGTGCGCGCTGGACCGGGGCACCCCGATGGCCTCGGCCACCTCGGTGACGCCCCAGTCGGGCCGCTGCGTGGTGAACAGGTCCAGTACCGGCCCGATCTTCTGGATGGTCTGCAACATTGCGTGTCTCCAACGATCTCGGCGCTGCCGCCGGTGAGGGTCGGCGCCGCACGGGAAGCGGACGGTGGTCCGTCAGCTCTCGATCACGAACTCCTCGTCGCTGTAGGCGATCGAGGCGCCGCCGGTGGCGAAGTTGACGATGTCCGCGGCCGCCGCCCGACCCTGCGGCGAGGCGAGCCCCTCGAGGGCCCCGGCGCGGTCGTCGAACGTCAGGTGGGTCAGCCAGTACGCGGGGGGCTCCTCGCCGTCCGGCGACTCGCAGCGCCCGCCGGCCAGCCGCCGCAGGCCGGGGATCCGACCGGCCAGCGGCAGGTGTTTGAGCCGGTGGTAGTCGTCGAATGCGGCCGTGTCGTCCGGGTGCCCGTAGCTGATGGTGATGCGGTACATCGGATCTCCCATCGGTCCGGGGAGGGTCAGAAACCCCAGGGTGCGTCCTCGCGGACGATCTCCAGGGCACGGAAGTCGCCGGTGAAGAACACCAGCGGGTCGCCGTGCTCGGACCACAGCGCGTCGACGCGTCCGACGTGCAGCGTGTGGTCCCCGGCCGGGTGCGAGTCGTAGATGCTGCACGCCAGGTGCACCAGCGCGCCGTCGAGCAGCGGGACCCCGCCGCGCTCGACGAACCGCACCTGGTCCGGGCAGGGCTTGCCGCCGGCGAAGTGCATCGACACCGGCTCCTGCCGGCGGGCCAGGACGGACACCCCGTACCGCCCGTTCTCGGCGATCCGGGCGTCCATCCTGGCCTTCGTGGCGATCGAGACCAGCACCAGCGGCGGGTCGAGGGACACCGAGGTGAACGCGTTCGCGGTCATCCCGTGGATCCCGTCCTCGGTGTCGAGGTGACCGGTGGTCACCACGGTGACCCCGGACACGAACCGGCCGAGCGCCTTGCGCAGTGCCGTGCCGGTCACCGCGTGGCTGTCCGGCGGGTTCGTCACGATGTTGCCGTTGCCGCTGGTCATCGTCGCCCCCCTACCGCGTGACGATGGACAGGTCGTCCGGGTTGATCAGGTCGGGGCGCGTCCAGCCGTCCAGGTCGTACTCGGACATGCACTGGTCCGCGAACGCCTTGAGCTGGTCAGCCTGGCCGCTGCCCTGGTAGGCGAACAGGGTCTGGAAACGCACCGACTCGTGGTCGCCGCCGTAGTTGCGCTCGTACAGCTCGTGCCGGCCGGCGAACTCGGTGCCCACCGCGTCCCACAGCAGCTTGAGCAGCTTGACCCGGTCGATCGCCTCGATGCCGTTGCTCCCCCGGACGTACTTGTCCAGGTAGGGCCGCACGTCGGGGTTCTTCCAGTCGCTCGCGTGGCTGTTCAGGTAGATCAGCCCGGACCCGAGGGTCTGCTGCAGGATCTCCTTGATCCGCGGGTACCCGACGCCCATGAAGGTCCGGTAGGCCAGCCCGTAGTTGATGTTCGGCTGGACCGCGTCGCCGACCCACGGGTTGGGCGACTTGGCCATCGCGTCGGACAGCCCCCAGAACATGTCCCGCCAGTTCAGGATCTCGCCGATCTGGGTCTGCACGCCGCGGAACGCCGACGTCCCGGTCATCTCCACGCCCTTCATGGCGCAGCCGGCGATGAAGTCCAGCTTGACCGCCAGCCGGGCGCAGCCGTGGAAGGTGAACCGCTCCAGGAACCCGGAGCCCATCATGAACTGGTTCGCCCTGTCGGCGTCGTACATGAAGACGTTCTCCCAGGGCACCAGGACGTTGTCCAGCACCATGATCGAGTCGTTCTCGTCCATCCGGGAGGACAGCGGGTAGTCGAACGGGCTGCCCATCACCGCGGCCTGCATCTCGTAGGAGGTGCGGCAGAACAGCTTCAGGCCCGGGGAGTCCATCGGCACGGTGAACACCACGCCGAACTTCTTGTCCTTCACCGGCAGCCCGTAGTGCGCGATGAAGTTGGCGTTGGTCAGCGCGGAGCCGGTGGCGACCACCTTGGCGCCGGAGACGACCAGGCCGTTGTCGGTCTCCTTCTCCACGTGGATGCACACGTCGGAGACCTCGTCGGCCGGCCTGTCCCGGTCGATCGGCGGGTGCACGATCGCGTGGTTCAGGTAGAGCAGCCGCTCCTGGGTGTCCTTGTACCAGCGCAGCGCGTTGTGCTTGTACTCGCCGTAGAAGTCCGCGTTGGCGCCCAGGGTCCCCAGGAAGGCGGCCTTGTAGTCCGGGGATCGGCCCATCCAGCCGTACACCGTGCGTTGCCAGGCCACGATCGCGTCCCGGGCGAGGACCAGGTCGTCGGCCGACTTGGCGGTACGGAAGAACGGGTGGGTCACCCCGCCGTTGCCGGTGTCGGTGGGCACCCGCAGCACACCCTCGGCCTCCGGTTCCCAGAACGTGTCGTACATCCGGGC
>DASXJJ010000098.1:0-4369 GCA_036497465.1 Pseudonocardia sp.
CGGGTCGGCGGGCGGGTCCGCCGGGTGGTCCACCCCACGCTGCGGGTGCGCCGCGCGCTGGACGGCGGGCTGCGCGAGACCCTCCCCCCGGCCGGGCCACCACCGGGCGACGGTCCGGCGCTGGCCGAGGCGTGGATGCACCTCGAGCTGGAGCCGTTCGCCGCCGACGAGCTGGACGATCTGGCCGACGAGCTGCGGCGGACCCTCGGCGAGCTGCGCGAGGTGACCGAGGACCGCGAGCGGATGGCGGCGACCGCGCGGCGGGTGGCGGCGGAGCTGCTCGGCTCCGGGCCACCGCTGCCGGACACCGAGGTCCGCGACACCGCGCGGCTGCTGGAGTGGCTGGCCTGCGGGCACTTCACCTTTCTCGGCTACCGGCGGTACGAGGTGCACCGGGTCGACGGCGCGGAGCGGCTGCGCGCCACGCTGGCGTCGGGCCTCGGCGTGCTGCGCCGCGACAGCCTGACCAGCCGGCCGTTCGCCGACCCACCGGCCGACCCGGACAGCGGCGGCACCCGGTTGCTGGTGCTCACCCGGGCCGGCTCGCCGAGCCGGGTGGCGCGCTCCGGCTACCCCTACCACCTGGGCGTGTCGATCGTGGACGAGCACGGGGTGGTGGTCGGCGAGCACCGGTTCCTCGGCCAGCTGACCGTGGCGGCCCGGCAGGCCGACGTGCTGGCCATCCCGGCGGTCGAGCGTCGGGTGCGGGCCGCGGTGCGGCGGGCCGGGTTCCCGATGGAGTCGCACGCCGGCCAGCAGATGCTCGAGGTCGTCGCCGAGTATCCGCGCGAGGAGCTGTTCTGGGCCGACGAGCGGATCCTGCGCGACACCGCCGTGGGGGTGCTGTCGCTCACCCAGCCCCGGCGGCTGCGGGTGTTCCTGCACCGCGAGCCCTACCGCCGGTTCTTCTCCTGCCTGGTCTACCTGCCGAGGGACCGGTACTCCACGCGCACCCGGCTGGCGCTGCAACAGGTGCTGCTGCGCGAGCTGCACAGCTGGCGGGTCGACCACACCGCCCGCATCGGCGAGT
Source organism: Pseudonocardia sp. (assembly GCA_036497465.1). Lineage (GTDB taxonomy): Bacteria > Actinomycetota > Actinomycetes > Mycobacteriales > Pseudonocardiaceae > Pseudonocardia. The sequence continues at coordinate 1,031 of DASXJJ010000098.1, forward strand.
CCCCACTGGCCCTGGTGCACTTCGTCGTGCGGGCCGACCCCGGCGACCCGGAGCCCGACCCCGGCCGGCTGCAGCGCCAGCTCGCGGCGGCCATCCTCAGCTGGGACGACTGGCTGCTGGACCTGGCGGGGCCGGCCGGCGAGGAGGTCGCCGGCTACCTGCCGGGGGTGCCGGAGGGGTACAAGGACGAGGTCGACCCGGTGCAGGCGCTGGCCGACCTGCACCGGGTGGGCGAGCTCGACGCCGAGCCGGGCGGCGAGCCGGACCTGTCGCTGGATCTGGGCACCGAGCCGGGCGAGCTGCAGTTCCGGCTGTTCCTGGTCGGCGCGGGCATCACCCTGTCCTCGGTGCTGCCCGCGCTGCAGAGCCTGGGCGTGGAGGTGGTCGACGAGCGGCCGCACCAGCTCGTGCGGCCGGACGGCGTGCGGTGCTGGGTCTACCAGTTCGGGCTGCGGATCGACGTGCCCACCTGGCTGGCGGTGTCCGGGCGCCGCTGGGAGGGCGTGCGCCGGGAGTTCTGTGCCGCGTTCCGGGCGCTCTGGCGGGGCGACGCCGAGGTGGACCGGTTCAACGCTCTGGTCGTGCGGACCGGGCTGACCTGGCGGCAGGCCGCGTTGCTGCGCGGCTACGCCGGTTACGCGCGGCAGCTGGCCAGTCCGTTCGACGCCGGGTACGTCGCGGACACGCTGCTCGCGCACCCCGGGTTGACCCGCGCGCTGGTCCGGCTGTTCCGCGCCCGGTTCGACCCGGCGCTCGGCCCGTCCCCCGCGGGTGCGGCGCGGGATCCCGAGCTGGCCGCCGCGCTCGCCGAGGTGCACACGCTGCTGGACCGGGTGGCCGGGCTGGACGCGGACCGCATCCTGCGCGGCTACGTCACGGCGATGCTGGCCACCCTGCGGACCAACTGGTTCCGGGAGCTGCCGTACGTCTCGATCAAGGTCGACCCGGCCGCGATCCCGGAGTCGCCGAGGCCGAGGCCCCGGTTCGAGATCTTCGTGTACTCGCCGAGGGTGGAGGGCGTGCACCTGCGGTTCGGCGCGGTGGCGCGGGGCGGGCTGCGCTGGTCGGACCGGCCCACCGACTACCGCACCGAGGTCCTCGGGCTGGTCAAGGCGCAGGCGGTGAAGAACGCGGTGATCGTGCCGGTCGGCGCCAAGGGCGGCTTCGTGGTCAAGCGCCCGCCCGCCCCGACCGGCGACCCCGCCGCCGACCGGGAGGCCACCCAGACCGAGGGCATCGCCTGCTACCGGATGCTGATCTCCGGGCTGCTCGACCTGACCGACAACCTGGTCGACGGCGCGGTCGTGCCGCCGCCCGGCGTGGTGCGGCTGGACGCCGACGACAGCTACCTGGTGGTGGCCGCCGACAAGGGCACCGCCACGTTCTCCGACATCGCCAACGCGCTGGCCGTCGAGCGCGGTTTCTGGCTGGGCGACGGCTTCGCCTCCGGCGGTTCGGTGGGCTACGACCACAAGGCGATGGGCATCACCGCGCGCGGCGCCTGGGAGAGCGTCAAGCGGCACTTCCGCGAGCTCGGGCTGGACACCCAGAGCCAGGCGTTCAGCGTGGTGGGGATCGGCGACATGTCCGGCGACGTGTTCGGCAACGGCATGCTGCTGTCCGAGCACATCCGGCTGGTCGCCGCGTTCGACCACCGGCACGTGTTCCTGGACCCGGACCCGGACGCGGCGGTGTCGTTCGCCGAGCGCGCGCGGTTGTTCGCGCTGCCCCGGTCCAGCTGGGACGACTACGACCGCGCGCTGATCAGCCCGGGTGGCGGGGTCTGGCCGAGGACGGTGAAGTCGGTGCCGGTGTCCCCGGCGGCGCGGGTGGCGCTCGGGCTGGCGGAGACGGTCACCGCGCTCACCCCGCCGGAGCTGATCAGGGCGATCCTGCTGGCCCCCGCCGACCTGCTGTGGAACGGCGGGGTGGGCACCTACGTCAAGGCGGCGGCGGAGTCGCACGCGGACGCCGGGGACAAGACGAACGACGCGGTGCGGGTGGACGGCGGCGCGCTGCGGGCGCGGGTGGTGGGCGAGGGCGGTAACCTCGGGCTGACCCAGCTCGGCCGGATCGAGTTCGCGCGGGCCGGCGGCAAGGTCAACACCGACGCGCTGGACAACTCCGCCGGCGTCGACTGCTCCGACCACGAGGTCAACATCAAGATCCTGCTGGACCGGCTGGTCCGGGCCGGCACGCTGGATCGGCCCGGCCGGGACACGCTGCTGCGCTCGATGACCGCCGACGTCGCCGAGCTGGTCCTCGCCGACAACCGGGCGCAGAACGCGGTGCTGGGCGTCGACCGGGCACGGGCCGGCGAGCGGGTCGCCACGCACGCCCGGATGGTCGCCGACCTGGCCGCCCGGCGCGGCCTGGACCGCGCGCTGGAGATGCTGCCCGAGCCGGCCGGGTTCGCCGAGCTGGAACGGGCCGGGCGCGGGCTGAGCTCCCCGGAGCTGGCCACCCTGCTCGCGCACGTCAAGCTGGACCTGAAGCTCGACGTGCTGGGCACCGAGCTGCCCGAGCTGCCGGCGTTCGCCGCCCGGGTCGCCGGCTACTTCCCGCCCGCGCTGCGCGACCTGCACCCGGACGCGGTGGCCGACCACCCGCTGCGCCGGGAGATCGTCACCACCGGTCTGGTCAACGAGCTGGTCGACGCCGGGGGCGTCACCTTCGCCTTCCGGCTGGCCGAGGAGCTCGGCGCGACGCCCGGCGAGGCGCTGCGGGTGTTCCGGGTGGTGGCCGAGCTGTTCGAGCTGCCCGCGCTGTGGGCGGAGATCGGCGCGCTGCCCGGGGCCGTGCCCAGCGCGGTCACCGACGAGCTGACGCTGGCCGCCCGGGAGCTGCTGGACGGCGCCGCGCGCTGGTTCCTCACCCACCGCCCGAGGCCGCTGCCGGTCGCCGCGGAGATCGCCCGGTTCGGCCCCGCGCTGCGGCGGCTGGCCCCGAGGCTGCCCGGCCTGCTGCGGGGCTCGGAGGCCGAGCAGGTGCGCGCGCGGTCCGCCACGCTGGTCGCGCACGGCGTTCCGGTGGGCCTGGCGGACCGGGCGGCGGCGCTGCCGGCCGCGGTGGGCCTGCTCGACGTGGTCGAGGTCGGTGAGCCGGCCGAGCGGGGCCGCGCCGGGCTGCCGGTCGAGGAGGTCGCCGAGATCTACTTCGCGCTCTCCGAGCGGCGGTTCCCCTCGGCGGCGCGCGCCGACACCTGATATGGGAGATGCTTTGTCAATGGGCAGGTTGAAGCGGTGTCCACGACCGTCGTCGTGGACACCGCTTCGTGGCCTGGGTGAAGCCGCGGTGGCGAGCGTGTCGGCTATCGACGCGTCGTCATTCTGATATTCG
>DASXJJ010000099.1:0-36508 GCA_036497465.1 Pseudonocardia sp.
CAACACGATCCGCGCCCGCTGGGCCAGTCCCGCCTGGATCGTCGAGGCCCGGGTCCAGGCCATCAACTGCTCCCGGTCGCCCTCACACAGCCCCAACGACATCGCACGCATACGGCATTGTCCCGAACCCAATCGTCCAGAGACTAAAGCGACACACCACTAGGTGCGGCGCCCTGTTTTTGGTTCGGGTATGCAATTAGTTCAGGGTTCGGCCGGTGGTCAGCACGAATGGGTAGATGGAGTCGGGTGGTTCGTGCGGCGACAGGTACTCGGCGGCTTTGATCATCGCTTTGGCGTTCGGACTTGTGACGGCATACTCGGTCGGGCTGGTCGGGGCGCCGGCAGCGTTACCGCTGGATCCGCCGGCTGCCGGCGCGGGCGTCCAGGCCGTTGCCCGATCATGTAGCTCCACCGCGGCTGCCCGGTTCGGTCGATCAGGGTCGGTCGAGGTCGAATCGCCGGGGCCGGACGGCGGAGTCGAGCGTTCACACCGGTGCCCCGGGCACCGTGCACGGCCGCTGACCTTCGGGCTCGGTGGGCGTGGGTGGGCGTGGGTAGGCTATGGGCGCACGAGCAGCGGTGTCACATTGGCAGGCCACCCACCAGCGGCGTCACGCGTGCCGCTACCACGCACACGAAATCCGGGTCGAGGAGCGACATACACATGCAGCCCAACCCGCGGCCGGATAGCGCGGCGTTGCGCGCGGTCGCGGTGATGTTCGACGCGCTCGGCGACGGGCTCCGCGCCGCGGACTCGTCCTCGCCGTTCGAGGCGGTCGTTCACACGGCGGTAAAAAGGGTGCCCGGCGCGGACTCGGCGAGTATCACTACCTACCGACGCGCGGAGTTCGTGACGGCCGCGACCACCGACGAGCGTGCCCACCAGGCCGACATCCTGCAGTACGAGCTCGGGTCAGGGCCATGTGTGGACGCCATTGTCGAGGACACCATCTACCGACCGCCCGACCTGGCCCATGATCGACGTTGGCCCGAGTACGGCAGGCGAGTCAGTACCGAATGCGGGTGGGCCAGCATGCTGTCCTACCGGCTGAGTACCCAGCTGATGACCGAGGACATGGCCGCCGGGCTGAACATCTACTCCGGCCACACCCACGCCTTCGACGACGTCGCCGCCCAGATCGGGCTGCTGCTGGCCACCCACGCCGCGGCCACCATCGCCGCCGAGCTGTACCACGACCGGGCACGCAACCTGCAACGCGCGCTGGAGACCAGCCGGGAGATCGGAGTAGCCAGCGGAGTACTCATGAACCAATACAAGCTCACCCGGGAGCAAGCATTCAACCTGCTCCGCATCGCCAGCCAACACACCAACCGCAAACTCCACGACATCGCCACCGAAGTCGGCGACACCGGCGCCCTGCCACCCGGCGCCATCAACCCGCCGCGACCGTCGACGAGCACGTAATTACTGAGCACGTATTACCTAGGGCGCTGCGGTCAAGTTATCGCGCAAGGACCTGACTGGGTCGGTTTAGCGGGGCGGCACCAGGGCAGACCCTGACGCGCCGGTGCATACCGCCTACACCCAGTGGACCCAGTTCGAGTCTTTTCCGGAGTTCATGGAGGGCGTGTCCGAGGTTCGCCAGGTCGGTAACGTGCATACCCACTGGACGACCAATATCGCCGGGGTGTCGCGGGAGTTCGACGCGACGATCATCGAGCAGCAGCCCGACGAGCGGGTGGCGTGGCGGTCCGACGCCGGTCCCAACCACGCCGGGGTGATCACATTCCACCGGCTCGACGACACCCACTCGCGGGTGACAGCGCAGAGGGACATCGACCCCGATGGGTTTGTCGAAAACGTCGCGACAAGCTCGGCGTCCTCAACGCCCAGGTCAAGGGCGATCTGCGCAACGTCAAGAAATTCATCGAGTCCCGCGGCGGCCAGTAGACCGGATCCCTGGCGCGGCGACATCGACCGCCCCGACGCCACGCACTGACCCCGGCAGCCAGGACGAACGACGATGGCGGCCGCGGCGCGACACTGGTACGCGAGACAGGGACCACCGCCCGCCAGCCGTTCAGCCGGCTTGGGCACCATGAGCTCGTTCCGGCAGCGCTAGCTAGCCGCTCAGCTAAACCTGGACCGATCCACTCGAATGATCTGCCTCCCGCCGCCGATGAGACGCTCGCGTCGGTTCGCCGTCACGTGAGGGCGGGTCTGGTGACTAGGCTGGGCTCATGCAGGATCCCGGCGCGTGAACATGCCGGATGATGGCAATGGCCAGGCCGGTGTGGGTCCGCCCGCCGAACAGCTGATCGCCGTCGAGTTCGCCCGCGTCCTGGGGAGCGGCCGCGAGGCGTTGGTGGTGACCGTGACCGGGGAGATCGACCTGCACACCGTCGCCCGGTTCCGCGCGGCGGTGGCCGACGGGTTGGAGCAGGTGGCCGCCGACGAGACCGACGGGCTCGCCCTGGTGATCGACCTCAGAGATGTGTCGTTCCTCGGTTCGCCGGGTCTGCAAGCCCTGGTCGAGGTGACCCGGGCGGCGCGACGACGCCGCGAGCCGTTGCGCATCGTGGTCAATCACACCCGTCCGGTGGTGCGTCCCATCGAGCTGACCGGCTTGGACGGGCTGCTCGCGCTCTACAACACCGTCGACCAAGCATTGCACACCGGGGCCTGACCAGCAGTTTCGATGTCACAGCGCACCCGTTCACCCTCCAGTCGGCGCCCCCCGACCGGGGGTCCATACTGGCCCGTTATGGACCCGACCGGTAACCCGAACCCGCCTCCGGGCGGCGAGGCGAACGGGCAGACCCCGCCGACCCGCGAGCCGGAATCCCGCTCGCGGACCCCGCCGGATCGGCTGCGGCTGCGGCTGCCGGGCGAGACCATCGCCCCCTCGGTGGCCCGCAAACAGCTGCGAGGCTGGCTCGCCGCCCTGCGATGGCCGCCCGCGCAGGCCGACGACATCCTGACCGCCGCCAGCGAAGCGGTCAGCAACGCCGTGGAACACGCCTACGCCGGCCACCCACCCGGCCCGGTCAACCTGCACGCCACCGTCGAGACCCGCCCCGCCGGGCAACGACGGATTACCCTCGTCGTCCGCGACGAAGGCCGGTGGCGACCCGCCCCGGTCGAGGATGAGTACCGCCGCCGGGGCATACCGATGATGCGGGCCTTCATGGACACCGTCACCATCGAGGCGCTCACCGATGCCGAAGGCCACCCCCAGGGCACTCGGGTCGTCATGACCAGCCCGCTCGCCCCACCCGTCGAATGACCTCATCGGCAATCCCCCTTCTGTCGATGATCTACCGTGCGGCGGTAGAAGCGGTTCCGGCCGATAGCCGCGGCGGTGGCTGCCCGATGACGGTCGCGGTCCGCTCTCCGTGCCCGGATCGACGCCCTGCTTGATGGTGAGCGTGATCGTGCCATGGTGCTCGAAGCCGTCGCCGCCTCGGCGCGGGGCTAATCATTCGGCTCGCGGTGGGGGCCGAGGTGACTGAGTTCCTCGGCCGTGCCCGCTATGCCCGTGCCGTGAGCAGTGAGTCAGCGCGGACCCACCGTGGTCGCTGATCGGCGCCTGGAGCAACCGCTATTTGCTGACCCCACCACCGACGTGATCAACACACACGATCGGGTCCTGTAACGACCAGACCTGACCGACACCGCGCCAATGTCCGGGCACCCCGACGCGCGATCGCCCCGTCACCGTGCCGACCACCGCGTCAACACGCCAATCAATCTCGACCCCAGATCGGCATTCACAATGAAGGCCTCATCGGCAAGATCAGAAGATCAGCGACGGTCAACCCCCGACCGGCGATCGGGCCACCGCGGTGCGAGCAGCTCATCACGGCGGACCCGTACGCGATCTGGACGGTAGGCGTCGGTCGGCGCCGGGTCCGCCCAAGAGCGGGGAAATAGTGCTCACCGGGAAGCGACACCGCATAGGGGGTAGCTGGTGATGGTGAGGATCGTTCCGGCCCCGGCGGTATCGATGATCAGGGATTCGCTCAGGGTTCGGATCCGGGCCAGGCCCCCGCCTCGGGCGCCCGGCACGGATTTCGCGTTGGGCTGCCAACGGCCGCGGTCACCGATGACCATGATCACCCGGCGGGTGCCGTCGCCGCTGATGCGGTGTTCGGTGCTCAGATGTACCCGCCCGAGAGCGCGCGGTGGCGGGTAGGCATGAGTAATGACGTTCGTGACCGCCTCGCTGAGCCCCAGAATCAGGTCATCGGTCCGCGCGCGGGGCCAACGCAGCTCGCCCAGCCAGGCCCGTACGCGTTGACGCATCACCGAGGGCGCGGCAACGTCCGCCGGGACAGTCAGCCGCGGCCCCGGGCCGCTGTGATGTGCTGGTCGAGTATCGGTGGTGCCGGGGAGCATGATCGAGGCGTACCCGTTGTCCGCGGGTGTCATTCCTTCGGCCGAACAGACCCCGACCGGCATATCGAGTTACGAAACCGCGTCAGATGGGTCGAGCGGGTTCAGTTTCTCCGCGCCGACCGAGGCGGTGTGGCCGTTGATGAACCCCACTGTCAGTCTGCCCTCGGTGAGGTGAACTCCGATCACCAGCCCCGCGGTGCCCGCGGCGACCTTGGGCCGGAAGAACCCGCCGATCGCCTCCGCGGCGCACACGCGGTCGCCGAGCTCGAACGGTGACCCCGACCTAGACCACGATTTCGGCATCCGGACCACATCCCTGTCGATCTCAACCCAGCGGGGGCAGCCGATCACGTCGATGCGCTGAGCGCTCCCCCGGGGGTCCCGCACGATCCGCTCGCCGACTCTAGGTGTACTGAGCCGGCCGTGCCGAGGACCGGCTGCGTTCACCCGCTTCTCGGCCACCATCAACCAACGCAGAGCCTCCGCGACCTCGGTACTCGAGCACGGCGCGCCCGCCGGGTGGGTCTGTGGGAGTCGGTGCGCCACGGGATGGCCCTGGCGAAGGTGAGCACCAATCGGGGCATGGGCTGGCTATCTGGCAATTGGGCGGGTCGCCGCGGCGCGGAAAGTTCGGCGCGGGAGTTCGACGCGGTCTGGTCGATGCTCGCGCGTGGACCCGCGGCGCCGCTACCGGCGGCCCAGAGGACGTCGCAGCTGACCCACGGGGCGGGAAGCTGGTGGGCTGCCTCCCTGGCACGTTCCGCGGGTCGGCCGGCCCTGTAGGTCCACTCTGCGCCCAACCCAAGCCGGCGCGATCAGCTGGCCGCGGCGAGGAGCGAGGCACCGGCGGCGGCGAGGAGCGAGGCACCGGCGGCGACTGGGTAGCTAGTCAGCAGCAGCTGGGTGCCCTGGCCGGTGGAGGTAATGTCCAGCGATTCGGTCAGTGCGCGCATCAGCGTTATGCCTCGGCCTCGGTAGCCCCTGTCGAGCGGCGCGGGACGCCAGCGGCCTTGGTCGGTCACCAACAGCACTACCCGGCAGCGGCCATCTGCGTCGCGGTGCTGGTGGGCGCACAGCCGCGCCCATCCGGCGGTCTCGGGCGGGTAGGCGTGATCGACCACATTGGCGAACGCCTCACTGACCACCAGGATCAGATCCTCGGCCGGCTCCGGGGGCCAGCCCAGCGCGGTCAGCCAGGCCTTCAACCGGCGCCGCACCATCGACGGCGCGGCCTGGTCAGCAACGACCCGGTAGTGCAACGGTTCAGTCCTGGAAGACATGCCGCCCGAATTACCCGGTTGCTCACCCCTTCATGCATTTGGCCGATCGCACTGGCCCGGACAGAGTGATGCCACAGCCGCCAAACGGCCTCTGAGCGGGGCTCTCCGGTCCCGGGCATCACTTCGCGGCTGGCGGGATGGATAGGGGTGGCGGCGACGGTTACCGCGTTGGGCTCTCGGCAACCTCCCGAGCGAGCTGATAGGCGGCGTTGAGGTTGCCACGCCGTGCCGGTGCCGGTGCCGGTGCGCCACCACCATGACACCATCCCGACCGCCGCCGAGCTCTACGCCACCGCCGTGGCGACAGCGGAGCACGCGTTGTTCCCGGAGCCGGAGGACTGGGCGGCGCTGCGGACCACACCAACAACTCGGCCCGCGTGCTCAACGTGGCCGCACGATCCCTCGACAGATCCCGCTCGCCGGTGCCTGGAGATTGGTCGACAGATCGGTACCCCACCGTGCCTCGCGGCCCCGTGAGCATCTCATCACGGCGGTAGTTCGATCTAAAGATGATCTTTGTTACGAAGAGGCAAGATCATCAAGAGATGTGGATCACGGGAGTAAACCAGGAGATAGAGATCGACTAAGCCATCTCCGGACACAAAAGCGCTGGTAGGGGCTCCTCCGACTGGACTCGAACCAGTAACCCTGCGATTAACAGTCGCATGCTCTGCCGATTGAGCTACGGAGGAATGCTCCCGGTCGGCGTCTCCACCGACCGACCAGCACACCATATCGCACCGGATTCCGCGACCCGCGGGGGCTCCGGGGGCGGGACGTGGCGGGGCGGCCGCGGCAGGATGGGACCAACGCGAGCGAGGGGAGAACACCGGTCATGATCCGGTTCATTCTGGGTGCGGTGGTCGGGTACGTGCTGGGGACGCGGGCCGGACGTGAACGCTACGAGCAGCTCGCGCGCACGTACCGGCGGGTCGCGGACCACCCGGCCGTCCAGGGTGCCGCCGGCGTGGCCAAGGCCAAGGTGGTGGACACGGTGAGCGCGGCGGCGAGCGGCCGGCGGGGCTCGAACGGGCACTCCGGCCGCTAGGCCGGCAGCGGCGCCGGCGACGCGCGACCGGCGACGGGCGACGGGCGACGGGCGACGGGCGACGGGCGACGGGCGACGGCAACGCGCGACTACGACCGCGAGCCAGGGCGACGCGTGGCCACCGGCAGGGGTCAGCTCTCGGCCCGGGCCACCACGAAGATGCGGCGGAACGGGAACCAGGTGCTGCCGTCGGGCCTCGCCGGGTAGGCGGCGCGCAGCCGGGGCGCCAGCTCCGCGCGGAACCGCTGCCAGTCGGTGTCGTCCAGCGCGCCGCGCACCGGCCGCAGCGCCGTGCCGGTGATCCACTCGAGCACCGGGTCGTCGCCGGTGAGCCGCTGCAGGTACGTGGTCTCCCAGGCGTCCACGCGCGCCCCGACGGCGGTCAGCGCGTCGGCGTAGTCGGCAGGCTCGGCCACCGTCAGCTCGCCCCGCATCGGCACCCGGACACGCCACCCGGGTTCGTCGAGCAGCTCGCGGACCAGCCGGTGCGACGCGGCGGCGAAGTTGCCCGGCACCTGCATGGCGAACCACCCGCCCGCCGGCATCGCGGCCACCCACCGGGGCAGCAGCTCGCGGTGCTCGGGCAGCCACTGCAGTACCGCGTTGGTGATGACCACGTCGTCGCGCTCACCGGGGCTCCAGCCGGCGGCGTCGGCCTGCCGGGCGGGTACCCCGCGGCCACGCGCGGCGGCCACCATGTCCGGCGAGGAGTCCAGCGCGTCGATCTCCGCGTCCGGCCAGCGCGCCGCGAGCAGCGCGGTCAGGTGGCCGGGACCGCAGCCGAGGTCGACGACCCGGCGCGGATGGTCGGCGCCGACCCGGGCCAGCAGGTCGTGGAACGGCCGGGAGCGGTGGTCGTCGAAGCTCAGGTAGGCCGCCGGGTCCCAGCTGACCGTTCCGGTCATCGTGCTCCTCCGCGCAGCCTGGCGGCCACCTCACCGGCGACCTGACGTACCGAGTCGGGGTCGGTTCCCGGGTCGGGGCGGACCTGCAGCTGCACCCCGTCGCGCCCGGGCACGCCGCGCTGCACGAACCAGGCCCCGCCACCGGGCAGGTCGCGGTGGTGCCGGAACTTGATCGAGTCGGTGACCCGCTTGTGCACCTGCTCCGGCACCGCGCCCGGAGCGGGCAGCGGCAGCCGCCGAACCGGCAGGTCGCGCAGCAGCACCGCGTCGCCCGCGGTCTCCTGCTCCTCGGCCTCGATCACCGAGAGCGCGTCGCCGTCCCAGGTCGCCTTGCTCACCAGGTGCCACCCGACCCGTCGGCCGTCCGGCAGCCACAGGCCCGAGGAGGTGACGACCAGCCACCCCTGGCCGGACACCTCGGCGCTGGCCAGCACCCGCTCGTGCGCCTCGAGCCGGCCGGTGAAGCCGTCGGGCAGGTCGGCACCGGTCAGCAGCCGCCGCACCCAGCCACTCACGCCGACCCCAGCGAGCGTTCCCGCAGCGCCTGGCGGTACTGCTCCAGCGCGACCAGGTCACCGAACAGCGCGTGGTACTCGTCGGCCTCGGCGACCGGCGAGGTGCGCTGCAGCCGCGACTTCAGCTCGGCGACCTGCCGCTCCACCATCGCGCCCTGCAGCCCGGCCAGCACGCTGCCCACGTACCGGGCCGAGCCGTCCTGCTTGGTGCCCATCCGCAGCGGCTCCACGGACAGCTCGGTGAGCAGCGAGCGCAGCGCGGCGGGGCACTGCTCGGCCACCGTCTCCCACCACTCGGTGCCCTCCCGGCCGCTCGCCGCTCCCCCGGCGTCCCGGATGCCGCGGTGCACCGCCACGTAGGCCGGGTGGGTGAAGCTCTCGTCGGGCAGCTCGTCGTAGGCGGGGCCGGCCACCGCGGGCACCTGAAGCGCCGCCTTCACCGCCTCCCGTTGCAGGTGCAGCCGGGGGTCGTCGGGCGCGGGGCGCGAACCGGACGGGTCGGCGGGCCGGGCCGGGGTCCTCGGGCGGTCGGTGGGCACCCCGGCGGTCTCCCGCACCCGCTGCACCACGGTCGCCTCGTCGGTCCAGCCGACCCAGCCGGCCAGCCGGCGGGCGTAGCCGTCGCGCAGCGAGCGGTCCTTGATCTGCGCGACCAGCGGGACGGTCCGCCGCAGGGCGCCGACCTGCCCCTCGGTGGTCTCCAGGTCGTAGCCGCGCAGCAGGCTGCGGATGGCGAACTCGAACAGTGGCTCGCGGCGGGCGACCAGGTCGCGCACGGCGGCGTCACCGGAGCGCTGCCGCAGCTCGCAGGGGTCGAGCCCGTCCGGGGCGATCGCCACGAAGGTCTGCCCGACGAACTGCTGCTCGCCCTCGAACGCCTTCAGCGCCGCCGCCTGCCCCGCTTCGTCGCCGTCGAACAGGTAGATCATCTCGCCCAGGTCGAACGAGTCGTCGCCGATCAGCCTGCGCAGCACTGAGATGTGCTCGCCGCCGAACGCGGTGCCGCAGGAGGCCACGGCGGTGGTGACCCCGGCCAGGTGCAACGCCATCACGTCGGTGTACCCCTCGACCACCACCGCCTGCCGGCCCCTGGCGATGTCGCGCTTGGCCAGGTCCAGCCCGAACAGCACGTGCGTCTTGCGGTACACCGGGGTGTCCGAGGTGTTCAGGTACTTGGCCTCGATCGGGTCGTCGTCGAAGATCCGCCGCGCGCCGAACCCGACCACGTCGCCGCCCAGGTCGCGGATCGGCCAGAGCAGCCTGCGGCGGAACCGGTCGATCGGCCCGCGCCGCCCCTCCTTCGCCAGCCCGGCCTTGTACAGCTCGTCGAGGCTGAACCCGGCACCGAGCAGATGCTTGGTCACCGCGTCCCACCCGCCGGGCGCGAAGCCGCAGCCGAAGTGCGTGGCGGAGGCGGCGTCGAAGCCCCGCGAGGTGAGGAACCGGATCGCCGGCGCCGCCTCGGGGGTGCGCAGCTGCTCGGCGTAGAACTCCGCCGCCCGCCGGTTCGCCTCCAGCAGCCGGCTGCGGGTGCCCTTCTCCCGCTGGACGGACGAGCCGCCACCGGTGTACTGCAACCGCACCCCGACCTTGTCGGCCAGCCGCTCGACGGCCTCCACGAAGCCCAGGTGCTCGATCTTCATCACGAAGTCGATCACGCTGCCGCCCTCGCCGCAGCCGAAGCAGTGGAACGTGCCGTGCGTCGGGCGGACGTTGAACGACGGGGTCTTCTCGTCGTGGAACGGGCACAGGCCCTTCAGCGAGCCGGCGCCGGCGCGGCGCAGCGCCACGTAGTCCCCGACCACCTCGTCGACCCGAGCACGGTCACGGACCTGGGCGATGTCCGCATCCCTGATCCGACCAGCCACCCCCCGAGTCTATGCCCGCGCCCCGACCGCCCCACCCGCCCGGTCAGCGCGTGAGCACCAGGCAGAACGGGTGCCCGGCCGGGTCGAGGTACACCCGGAACGTCTCGCCCGGCTGGACCTCGGCCTTCCGGGCGCCGATCTCCAGCACCCGCCGCTCCCACTCGTCCAGGTCGGGCACCTCGAGGTCGAGATGCAGCTGCTGTGGGTGCTCGTCGCCCGGCCACACCGGCGGGCGGTGGCCGGGCGCGCGCTGGAAGGCCAGCGTGACCGGGCCGTCGGCGCGCAGTTGCACCCAGTCGTCGTCGCTCTCCGCCGGATCCACCGGCCAGCCGACGACCCGTGCGTAGAACTCGGCCAGCGCCCCTGGATCGGGGCCGTCCAGCGCGATGATGCCCAACCGGGCGATTGCCGTCATGCCGGTGAACGCTAGCGGCGGGCACCGACAGGACTAGGGTCTTCAGACGTGTCGGTCACCTTCGACCTCGCCGAGCACCGCGGCCACCTGGTGGGTGTGGGCTACCGGATGACCGGGAACCTCGCCGACGCCGAGGACGCGGTGCAGGACGCCTGGCTGCGACTCAACCGTCTCGACGAGGCCCAGCGGGCCGCGATCCGCGACCCGCGCGCCTGGCTGACCACCGTCGTCGGCCGGCTGTGCCTGGACCGGTTGCGCTCGGCCGCCGTGCGCCGGGAGAGCTACGTCGGGCCGTGGCTGCCGGAGCCGCTGGTCACCACCTCGGAGGAGGACGACCCACTGGCCACGCTGGTCCGCGACGAGAGCGTCCGGATGGCCGCGATGGTGGTGCTCGACCGGTTGACCCCGCCGCAGCGGGTGGCCTTCGTGCTGCGGGACGCGCTGTCGCTGTCCTTCGACGAGATCGCCGAGGTGCTGGGCTGCTCCACGGCGGCGGCCCGCCAGCACGCGTCGCGGGCCCGGCGCGCGGTGGCCGACGCCGAGCCGCCGCCGAGGGCCACGCTGGACGAGCAGCGGCGGCTGCTGGGTGCGCTGGCCGACGCTCTCGGGCGTGGCGACACCCACGCGCTGGTCCAGCTGCTGCACCCGGACGCCGTGCTGGTCAGCGACGGCGGCGGGATGGCGCCCGCGGCCCGGCGCGTGGTGCACGGGGCGGACAAGGTGGCGAGGCTGCTGGTCGGGCTGGTCAACCGGTACGGCGGCGACCTGGTGGAGACGGTGCTGCCGCTACTGGTCAACGGCGACGCGGGCTACCTCTCCGGCGGCCGGGGTAAAGCGCCTCGGTCGATCACCGCGCTCAGCATGGCCGACGGCCGGATCACCGGGATCTACACCGTGCTCAACCCGGCCAAGCTGGCCAGGCCACTGGCCCGGATCGACGACCGGGCCGCCGGCGCGGAGGCGCGCGGGTAGCCCTCGCCCCGGCGTCAATCACCTCGACGGCCGGTGGCCGCCGTGCCATTGTGGACGGTGTTCACATCTCGGCCGAGAGCCTCCGGAGAGCGCGCCATGACCAATACGTACGACCTCGGCCCCTCGGTCGAGCAGCTGTCCACCCTGCTCACCGACGTCACCGACGAGCAGCTCGACGCACCCACACCGTGCGCCGGCTTCACCGTGCGCGACCTGATCGGGCACACCATCGGCTTCGCCGTGGGCTTCCGCGGAGCCGCCCTCAAGGCCCCGCCGACCGGCACCCCGCCGGAGAATCCGGCCGACCTCGTCGGTCCCGACTGGCGCGCCGAGGTGCCCATCGCGCTCGGCGCGCTCGCCCAGGCCTGGCGCGACCCCGCGGCCTGGGAGGGCGGCACGGCCGCGGCGGGCGTGGACCTGCCCGCCGACCTCGCCGGCATGATCGCGCTCAACGAGGTGGTACTGCACAGCTGGGACCTGGCCAAGGCCACCGGTCAGCCGTTCCACCCCGACGCGGCCGGCGTCGAGGCCTCGCTGCGGTTCACCACGCTGGTCAACAGCCCGGAATGGCCGAACAGGCGGGACCGGATCTTCGGTGACGTCGTCGCGGTGCCCGAGGACGCCGACGACCTGGACCGGACCCTCGGGCTGAGCGGCCGCGACCCGTCCTGGACCCGCTGAGCCGCCGGCCCCAGCGGCTGCCGCACCGATCCGATCAGCTGCCCCCGGCCGATCCGGCGGCGGTCAGGCCGGGCGGGCGCGCTCGCCGGCCAGCCGGGCGTGCCAGGCGTGCGCCTGCTGGTCGGTCAGCGAGGCCACCTGGTCGATCACCACGCGGCGGCGGGCCGCGTCGTCCGGCGCCGCCGCCCACGGCTCCCGCAGCGCGGCCGCCAGGCACTCCGGAGCCCGCGCGGTCAACGCGAGCGCCAGCTCGGCGAGCAGCTCACGCTGCACGGCCTGGGCGCGCAGCCGGCGCGGGTCGGACATCACGTACCGCAGCGCCACCGCCTTGAGCAGCGCCACCTCGGCCGCCACCAGCGGCGGGACCACCAGGTCGGCGGCGTACCGGCCGAGCGGCTCCTCGCCGTACCCGTCCTGGGTAGCCGCCACCGCCGCCGTCACGAACCGGCTCACCAGCTCGCTGGTCAGCGCCTTCAACGCCACCTGGCCGGCCGCCGACGGGTCGGGCTCGCCGGCGCGCAGCAGCGGTACCACCACGGGCAGCGCGGCCAGGCCGGCCCCGGCCACCTCGCAGGCCGCCGCGCTGGCCCCGAAGGCGCGCGCGGCCATCGCGGCCAGCGCGGCGCGCTCCGCCCGATCGGTGAGCGCCGCCAGGTCGATCCGGCCGGCCAGGATGCCGTCCTCCACGTCGTGCACCGAGTAGGCCACGTCGTCGGCCCAGTCCATGATCTGCGCCTCCAGGCACCGGCGGCCCGCCGGCGCGCCCTCGCGCAGCCAGTCGAACGCCGCCCGGTCCTCGGCGTAGACCCCGAACTTGGCCGCGCCCGGCCCGCCCGACGGAGCCTCCCGCGCCGGCCACGGGTACTTGCACGAGGCGTCCAGCGCGGCCCGGGTCAGGTTGAGCCCGGCATCGAGCACCTTCGGTTCCAGCCGCACCAGGGTGCGCAGCGTCTGCGCGTTGCCCTCGAAACCGCCGAAACCGGCCGCCACCTCGTTCAACGCCCGCTCGCCGTTGTGCCCGAACGGGGGGTGCCCGATGTCGTGCGCCAGCCCGGCGGTGTCCACCACGTCCGGGTCGGCGCCCAGCTCCTCGGCGATGCCGCGGCCGATCTGCGCGACCTCCAGCGAATGGGTTAGCCGCGTCCGGGGCATCCCGGTGACCTCGGCGCCCTCCCCCGGCCCGACGACCTGCGTCTTGCCCGCGAGCCGGCGCAGCGCGGCCGAATGCAGGACCCGCGCGCGGTCGCGGGCGAACGGGCTGCGCCGCTCGGACCGGGGCACCCCCTCGACCCCGGCGTGCTTGGGCGGCTCCGGGGCCCGCCGCTCGCGGTCGGCCGGGCGGTAGTCGAACACCCGGCTCACCCCAGCCCTGAGCCCTCGGTCTCGACCGACGCGTGGGTGAGGCGGTAGACCAGCAGCGCGCCGGTCTCCCGCACGATGTAGCGGAGCTGGGTCTCCCGGGTGCGCACCACCGGGCCGGTGCGGGTGGGCGAGGTCCACGCCTCGAGGCCGGAGTCGCGCGCCATGGTCCGTGACCGCAGCGAGTGCCACGGGTCGCTGACCAGCAGCGCCGTGGACCACCCGCGCCTGCCGGCCTCCCCCGCGGCCGCGCGCAGGCTGCCCAGGGTGTCGGAGCCCTGGCCGACCGCCACCACCGCGTCGCCCGGCACGCCCCGGCGCACCAGGTAGCGGCGGCCGGCCGAGGCCTCGGTGAAGCCGTCGCCCGCGCGCCGGCCGCCGACCGTCACGATGTGCGCGGCCAGCCCGGCGGTGTAGAGCTGCTGGGCGTGCCGCAGCCGGGCGGCGAAGATCGGGCTCGGCGAGCCGTCGTACTGGGCGGCCCCGAGCACCACCACGATGTCCACCGCCCGCCGGTCGTCCACCCGGGCCACCTGCCAGACCCGGAAGGCGGTGCCGCAGATGACCAGCGCGCCGACCAGCAGCGCGCCGACCCCGATCCGGAGCCACCACCGGCGGCGGCCTGCTCCGGCGACCGGTGGGCGCACCGGCTCCGTGGCGGCACCGGCGGCGCCGGACGGCGGGGACGCGGGCGGCGGGGGCCGGGTGGCCCGGCGGGAGGGCGCACTCATCCGCCGATCCGCCCCTCGGTGCCGCTCAGGGCGACCCCGGCCCGGCCGGCGCGCAGCGCGATCACCTCGGCGACCACGGACACCGCGGTCTCCGCCGGGGTGCGCGCACCCAGGTCGAGCCCGACCGGGCCGTGCAGCCGGGCCAGCTCGTCGGCGGTGAGCCCGGCGGCGGTGAGCCGCTCGCGGCGGGCGGCCTGGGTGCGCCGGGAGCCCAGCGCGCCGAGGAAACCCCGGCCCCGGCGCAGCCCGGTGACCAGCACCTCGTCGAAGCTCGGCGCGTGGTCGAGCAGCACCAGCACGTCGGCGTCGGTGAACTCGGCGACCGCGGCCCGTGCGTCGGCCAGCACCGTGACCCGCTCGCCGGCCCAGCCGAGCAGCCCGGCCTGGGCCAGCAGCGCCTCGCCGATTGCGCCCGCGCCGACGACGAGGACGGTGGGCACCGGCACCCACAGGTCGAGCAGCAGGTCGTGACCGCCCTCGGCGAGCCGGGCGGTGTGCGTGGTGCCCCGGCGCAACAGGCTCCTGGCCTCCTCGGCCGCGAGCCGGTCGGCCTCCGGGGCGCCCAGCCCGCCGCGCGCGGACTCGAGCTCCGGGCCGACCAGGACGAGCGCGCGGGTTCCGTCGGCGGTACTGGCGAGGGCGGCCGGGCTGCCGTCGGCGAGTGCGGTGCCGAGCGCGTCGGCCAGCTCGGCGGCCAGCGGGTGGCCGAGCAGGGTGGCACCGCCGGCGCAGGCCAGCCCGGCGGCGACCGCGTCGGCCTCGGCCACCTGCGCGTCACGCGCGGCCGCGTCGCTCAGCGCGGCGTGGGCCAGCGGCAGCGCCACGGAGTCGAGCGCACCCCGGTACAGCTGGCCCGCGGTGGCGCCCGCCCGGTCGGCCGCGAGCAGCTGCCCGGGCTCGACCGTGCCGAAACCGTGCCGGTCGAGCACCCGGACCACACCCACGGCCGGAGCGCCGTCGCGCGCCCAGCGGCGCAGCGCGTGCCCGAGCTCTCGGGGGAACGTGGTGGTGCTCACGCGTACCAGCCTACGGCCGTCGCCGACAGAATCGACGGCGCCCGGACCGGAGTGTGCGTGACCACCGCCGACGGATCCGCCGCCGACGGCCGGCCCGCCGGGTGCACCGGCGGCGCGAGGGCCGCGGGCACCCGGTCGCGCGCGACCGCCGGTGGCGCGCGGGGTCACCGCCCGCACCCCCGCCGCACCGGGCATGCTGGGCCGATGCCGCCGACCCGCAGCGCCGGACTGCTGCTCTACCGCCTGACCGCCGACGGACCCGAGGTGCTGCTGGGGCACATGGGCGGGCCGCTGTGGGCACGCAGGGACGACCGCGCCTGGTCCATCCCGAAGGGCGAGTACCCGCCGGACGAGGAGCCGCTGGCCGCCGCGCGCCGGGAGTTCGCCGAGGAGCTCGGCAGCCCCCCGCCGGACGGCGAGGCGCGGCCGCTGGGCGAGGTGCGCCAGTCCGGCGGCAAGGTGGTGGTGGCCTGGGCGCTGGCCGGCGACCTCGACGTCGGGACGGTGCGCAGCAACACGTTCGAGATGGAGTGGCCGCGCGGATCCGGCCGCACCCGCAGCTTCCCGGAGATCGACAGGGCGGCCTGGTTCGGCCTGGACGCCGCCCGCCCCAAGCTGGTCTCCGCGCAGGTCGCGTTCCTGGACCGGCTGGCCGAGGCGCTGGCCGGCTGACCCCGGCCCGGCCGGCGCCGCCGGCCGGGCCGGCGCGCCACCGGACCACCGCCGGCCGAGGCGGCCGGCGGACGCTCAGCAGCCGATCAGCCGGGCGGCCAGGTAGGACTCCACCTGGTCCAGCGCCACTCGCTCCTGGGCCATGGTGTCGCGCTCGCGGATGGTGACCGCCTGGTCGGTCAGCGAGTCGAAGTCGACGGTCACGCAGAACGGCGTGCCGACCTCGTCCTGCCGACGGTAGCGGCGGCCGATCGCTCCCGCGTCGTCGAAGTCGACGTTCCAGTGCTGGCGCAGCGCCGCGGCCAGGTCGCGCGCCTTCGGCGACAGGTCGGCGTGCCGGGACAGCGGGAGCACCGCCGCCTTGACCGGCGCCAGCCGGCGGTCGAGCTTGAGCGACACCCGCTTGTCGACCCCGCCCTTGGCGTTCGGGGCCTCGTCCTCGGTGTAGGCGTCGACCAGGAAGGCCATCATCGAGCGCCCCACACCGGCGGCCGGCTCGATCACGTACGGCCGGTAGCGGGTGCCGCTGGCCTGGTCGTAGTACGACAGGTCGACGCCCGAGTGGTTGGAGTGCGTGGTCAGGTCGAAGTCGGTGCGGTTGGCGATGCCCTCCAGCTCGCCCCACTCCTGACCGGTGAACCGGAACCGGTACTCGATGTCGACCGTGCGCTTCGAGTAGTGGGAGAGCTTCTCCTTCGGGTGCTCGAAGTGCCGCAGGTTGTCCGGGTCGATGCCCAGCCCGGTGTACCAGGCGGTACGGGTGTCGATCCAGTACTGGTGCAGCTCCTCGTCGGTACCCGGCTCGACGAAGTACTCCATCTCCATCTGCTCGAACTCGCGGGTGCGGAAGATGAAGTTGCCCGGGGTGATCTCGTTGCGGAAGCTCTTGCCCATCTGGCCGATGCCGAACGGGGGCTTCTTGCGCGCGGTGGTCTGCACGTTGAGGAAGTTCACGAAGATGCCCTGCGCCGTCTCCGGGCGCAGGTAGTGCAGACCCTCCTCGGACTCCACCGGGCCGAGGTAGGTCTTGAGCATCATGTTGAAGTCGCGCGGCTCGGTGTACTGGCCACGGGTGCCGCAGTTCGGGCAGGGCACGTCGGACAGGTTGTCCTCGGCCGCGTCCTTCCCGGTGCGCTCGGTGTACTCCTCGGCGAGCTGGTCGGCCCGGTACCGCTTGTGACAGCTGGTGCACTCGACCAGCGGGTCGTTGAACACCCCGACGTGGCCGGAGGCGACCCAGACCTGGCGGGGCAGGATCACCGACGAGTCCAGGCCGACGATGTCGTCGCGGCCGTTGACCATCGACTTCCACCACTGCCGCTTGATGTTCTCCTTGAGCTCGACGCCGAGCGGGCCGTAGTCCCACGCGGAGCGGGTACCGCCGTAGATCTCCCCGCAGGGGAAGACGAACCCCCGCCGCTTGCAGAGGGCGACGACGGTGTCGATCGTGGTGGAAGACGGCTTGCTGGACACGAGTGGAGCTCCTGGAGCAGATGAACGGGAATGATGCGGTGTTCCGCAAGGGTAGCGAGGGGGGCCACCCGGCAGTCGGCCCTACCCGAGGGCCGTTCGGACCGTCACCGAGCCTCCGAACGGCGGTACGGGTCGTCCTCCCGCAGGCTCGCGTGCGTCGTGACCATCCCGCCGTCCGCCTCGGCGAGGGTCTCGTAGGTGGACGGCTCGTCGGCCAGCGCCTCGGACAGCAGCGGGATCACGTGCTCGCGCACCGGGAACGGCGACAGCGCCCGCCGGTACGCGGTGACCGAGGCGAACCGCGCGGTCAGCACCCAGCGGTCCGGGTCGTCCACCGCGCGGCCCAGGCCGGCGTGCAGGCACCCCTCGGCCGCGGTCAGCAGCTCCAGTGCCCGCTCGGCGCGGCCGGCGAACACCGCCTCGTCCTCGGGCGACACCACGAACCGGCAGACCAGCAGCACGGCCGGCAGCGTACCCGCGCGCCTACGATGGGGCGGGAGCACACGTGCGGTCCCGCATCGGGACGGCGGACGGCGGACGAATCGGGGCCGGTCACCCCGGGCTGGGAGCGGATTGCATGAGCAGCGGAAGCACCGTGCACGAGGCGGCCGGGGGCATCGGCTGCCCCGTTCCGGGTACCTCGGTCCCGGCCGGTCGCGCCCCGGTGACTGCCGCCGTTCCCTCGGTGGCGGCGCGGCCCGCACCGGAGCCCGATGTGCACTCCCCGGAACGGCCCGCGCCGCCACCCGGCCCGACCCGCACCCCGGCCACCCTGGCCGTGGCGGGTGACCTGCTGCGGGCGCTGGCCGCCCCGGTGCGGATCGCCATCGTGCTGCAGCTGCGCGACTCGGCCCGCTGCGTGCACGAGCTGGTCGACGCGTTGGGCGTGGCGCAGCCGCTGATCAGCCAGCACCTGCGGGTACTCAAGGCGGCCGACGTGGTGGTCGGCGAGCGGCACGGCCGCGAGGTCATGTACCGGCTGGTGGACGAGCACCTGGCGCACATCGTGGTCGATGCGGTGGCCCACGCGGAGGAGGATGCGTGACCGAGCCTGTGGGGGCGGCGGCACCGGTGGCATCGACAGCACCGGCGGCACCGGCGGAGAGCGGGGGCGAGGAGCTGTGGTGACCCAATCGAGCGAGCGGGAGTCCGCGACCCGGCGGGCGCCCCGGGCCACCCGGCAGCGGGCGGCCGTGTCGGCGCTGCTGGACCGGTTGGACGACTTCCGGTCGGCGCAGGAGATCCACGAGGTGCTGCGCCGCGACGGTGAGGGCATCGGCCTGACCACCGTCTACCGCACCCTGCAGACGCTGTCCGAGAACGGCGACGTGGACGTGCTGCGCACCGATACCGGCGAGGCCGTGTACCGCCGCTGCTCCACCCACCACCACCATCACGTGGTGTGCCGTCGCTGCGGGCGGACCGTCGAGGTGGAGGGGCCGGCCGTGGAGAGCTGGGCGGAGCGGATCGCCGCCGAGCACGGGTTCACCGACATCAGCCATACCATGGAGATCTTCGGGGTGTGCCGGTCCTGCGTGCGCCCGGGCGGCTGACCGTCTCGGAACCGACCGTCTCAGGCCGGCCGTCTCAAAGCCGGCCGTCTCAAAGAGAGTCGCCCGGACGGCCGGGTCGGCGGCACGATGACGACCGACATCCGCCGCAACCGCTGGGACGAACCGTGACCGAGACCGACACCCCGACCGTCGTCCGCCAGCTCAGCACGCCGGAGGCGGCGGAGCTGAGCCGGCTGGCCGCCGTCTTCGAGGACCTGCAGTTCGTGCTCAAGTGCTGCGAGGAGCTGGTGACCCGGCTGGCCCGCCCGTCGCCGGACGACGTGGTCAGCCACGCGCTGTGGTCGGCCGCGCTGATCGCCTACTGCCGGTGCTTCCCGGACAAGAAGGCCGCGGGCGGGCTCACCGAGGACGACCTGCGGGAGACCGGCCTGCAGGGCGAGGTGCTGGAGTGGCACGCCATGCTGCGCCGGCTGCGCGACCACCTGACCTCCGACGAGGTCAACCCGCGGGAGCGGTTCGTGATCGGCGCCGCGCAGGAGCCCGACGGCCGGGCCGCCGGGATCGCCATCGTGTCCGCCGAGCTGCCGGTGGTCGAGGAGCTCGCGGTGCGCCAGACCGGGCGGCTGGCCCTCGAGCTGAGCACGCTGGTGGACCGGCGGATGGGCGAGCAGCAGCGGACGGTGTTCGAGTCGGCCCGCGGCATGAGCGTGCGGCTGCTCAACGCCCTGCCCGAGGTGCGGCTGGCCGACCCCGGGGACGGCCAGGAGGCCGGCGCCGGCGGGGCCGGGAGCTGAGCGGGAGGCTCACTCCGCGAACGTGGCACGCACCCCGGAGGCGTTGCTGACCACCAGCATCAGCAGGGTGCCCAGCGCGGGCTCGGACAGGCCGATGGCCGGGAAGGCGTAGCGCAGCGTGACGTCCCAGCCCTGGCTGCCCCGTACCGCGCCGAGCGTGCCGAACAGGCCCTCACCCGCGCGCAGGCCCACCTTGGCCGGCACGTCCGACTCCGAGGGCAGGTCCCAGGCGACCACGCAGGTCAGGCTGAGCACCGGCAGCCCCTCGGCCAGCTCGATGCCCTGCACCACGCACGGCACCTCGCCGTGCCGGAAGGTGAGCGCGCCGTCCGGGTCGACCGCCACCTCCACGTAGCGCTCCAGCGCCCGGCGGGCGTTCTCCAACGTCTCCGGGATCGGGTCGGTCACCGAGGTCACCGGGCTGCCTCCGTACTGGGTCGAGGGGTGTCCAGCGCGCCGCCGAAGCGGCGGCTGCGGCGGGCGTAGATCTCGCAGGCCTCCCAGATGTGCCGGCGGTCGAAGTCCGGGAACAGCGTGTCCAGGAAGACCATCTCGGCGTAGGCGGACTGCCAGAGCAGGAAGTTCGACGTGCGCTGCTCGCCGGAGGACCGCACGAACAGGTCGACGTCGGGCATGTCCGGCTCGTCCAGGTACCGGGCGATGGTCCGCTCGTCGATCTTGTCCGGTTTGAGCCGGCCCTCGGCGACCAGCCGGGCGATCTGCCTGACCGCGTCGGCGATCTCGGCCCGACCGCCGTAGTTGACGCACATGGTCAGCGTGAGCACGTCGTTGTCCCGGGTCTTCTCCTGGGCGACCTCGAGCTCCTTGATCACGCTGCGCCACAGCCGGGGGCGCCGTCCGGCCCAGCGCACCCGCACCCCCATCGCGTGCATCTCGTCCACCCGGCGGCGGATCACGTCCCGGTTGAACCCCATCAGGAAGCGCACCTCGTCCGGGCTGCGCTTCCAGTTCTCGGTGGAGAACGCGTACGCCGACAGCCAGCGCACCCCGATGTCGATGCAGCCGCGCGCGACGTCCATCAGCGAGGCCTCACCGCGCCGGTGGCCCTCGATGCGGGGCAGCCCCCGGGCGTTGGCCCACCGGCCGTTCCCGTCCATCACCAGCGCGACGTGCCGGGGCACCAGGTCGGCCGGGATGTCCGGTGGCCGGGCGCCGGACGGGTGCGGCTCGGGAGGCTGGACGGGACGGGGCACGGCGCCGAGCCTACGTCCCGTCCGGTGCCGGGGCGGCCGCCCGGTCGGTGTGGCCGAGGCCGCGGTCGGGGGCGACCCGGTCGCGCACCAGCCGCTTGAGGTCGGGCAGCTCGGGGAAGCCGCCGCGCTCCTTGCGGTCCCACAGCAGCTCGCCGCCCAGCGTGACCCGGAACACGCCGCCGGTGCCCGGAACCAGCGCGACCTCGCCGAGCTCCACCCCGAACGTGGTCAGCAGCTCCTGCGCCATCCACCCCGCGCGCAGCAGCCAGCGGCACTGCGTGCAGTACTCGATCTCCAGCCGTGGTTCGGATCGCACCCGGTGACCCTACGACGATCCCGGTGTTACCGTCGGCTCGATCGTTCCCGGCGGGCCGTCCCAGGAGCCCCGTGCCGTCTCGCGCAGCCCTCAGCCCGCTCCTTCACCCCGCCGTCGCCGGTGCCGCCGGCGTGTCCGGGTCCTCGGTCACCCCGGCGATCGTGGCCGCCGTGCTCGCGGCGGCCCTGCTGCACGCGGTGTGGAACTCGCTGGCACACGGCGTGCCGGACCGGCTGGTCGGGTTCGCCCTGATCGGGGCGGTGGACCTGGCGGGCGGCGGCCTGCTGGCGCTGTTCGGCGGACCGCTGCCGGCCGTCGGCTGGGTGTACGTGGTGGCCTCGGCCGCGCTGCACGTGGCCTACAACCTGTTGCTGCTGGCCAGCTACCAGCGCGGCGAGTTCAGCCAGATGTACCCGCTGGCCCGGGGCACCGCGCCCTGGGTGGTCGCGCTCTTCTCGACCGCGGTGCTCGGCCGGACGCTGCCGGTGCCCGAGCTGCTGGGGGTGGTCGCGGTGTCGGTGGGGTTGCTCGCCCTGGTGCTGGTCGGTGGCCGCCCCGGGCGCGCGGACCTCCCCGCCGTGGGCTGCGCGCTGCTCACCGGGCTGATGATCGCCGGCTACACGGTGGTGGACGGCCTCGGCGTCACGCGCGTGCCGCTGCCGCCCTACATCGGCTGGCTGTTCCTGCTGCAGAGCGCGCCGCTGCCGCTGCTGGCCGTCGCGCGACGCGGGCGTGCCCTCCCGGCGGCGGTGCGCCGCTGCGCGCTGCCGGGGCTGGTCGGCGGTGTCGTGTCGCTGGCCGCGTACTCGATCGTGCTGTGGGCGCAGACCAGCGGCGCGCTCGCCCCGATCGCCGCGCTGCGCGAGACCAGCATCATCTTCGGCGCGTTGATCGGAGCGCTGTTCCTCGGCGAACGGCTGGGCGCCCGGCGGGCGGTGGCGGCGACCGTCGTGCTCGCGGGTGTCGTGCTGATCAGCACCGCGCACTAGAGGTGGGTCGCCGTCCGGGCCATCGCGGCGGAACCGCCCGAAACAGCGATCTTCCAGAACGTACGGTCGGGTTGAGGGCGGTACCCGGGCCGGCGGCGTTCGACCTCAGCGGCGTTCGACCAGGGGGAGGGAGCGCAGCTGGCGTTCCAGGTGCCACTGCAGGTGCGCGGCGACCAGCCCACTGGTGTCGCGGCGCACGTGCGGAGCCGCCGCCTCGGCGATCGGCCAGTCGCCGTGCAGCAGGGCGTCGAGCAGCTCGAACGTCTCCGCCGAGGGCGCCACCGATCCCGCCGGCCGGCACCGCCCGCACACCGCTCCCCCGGCCGCCACGTTGAACGCGCGGTGCGGCCCCGGCTGCGCGCACCGGGCACACTCGGTGATCGCCGGCGCCCACCCGGCGAAGCCCATCGCCCGCAGCAGGAACGCGTCGAGCACCAGATGCGGGTCGCGCTCCCTGCCGGCCAGTGCCCGGATCGCGCCGACCACCAGCAGGTACAGCCGCATGGCCGGTTCGCCCTCCTCGGCGGCCAGCCGGTCGGTGGTCTCCAGCACCGCGCAGCCCGTCGTGTACCGCGTGTAGTCGCCGACCAGCCCGGCGCCGAACGCGTCGACCGTCTGCGCCTGGGTCACCACGTCCAGCGTGCGGCCGGTGTAGCACTGCACGTCGACGTGGTTGAACGGCTCCAACCGGGCGCCCCACCGGGAGCGGGTACGCCGCACGCCCTTGGCCACGGCGCGCACCTTGCCGTGCCGGCGGGTGAGCAGCGTGGTGATCCGGTCGGCCTCGCCCAGCTTCTGCACCCGCAGCACCACACCGGTGTCGCGCCACAGGGTCACCGGCCAAGCCTACGGCGCGCCGGGCACGCCCGGCCGCCACCGCGCCCGACCGGGCGCCCGGTCGGTCAGAAGCCGAGCTTGCGGAGCTGGCGGGGGTCGCGCTGCCAGTCCTTGGCCACCTTGACGTGCATCTCCAGGTAGATCTTGGTGCCGAGCAGCGCCTCGATCTGCCGGCGGGCGGCGCTGCCGACCTCCTTGAGCCGGGCTCCGCCCTTGCCGATCACGATGCCCTTCTGGCTCTGCCGCTCCACGTAGACCAGGGCGTGCACGTCGAGCATGTCGTCGCGCCCCTCGTGCGGGATCATCTCCTCGATGACCACCGCCAGCGAGTGCGGCAGCTCGTCGCGCACGCCCTCCAGCGCGGCCTCCCGGATCAGCTCGGCGACCAGCGTCGTCTCGGGCTCGTCGGTGAGCTCGCCGTCCGGGTACAGCGGCGGGCCGGGCGGCAGCCGGTCGACGAGCAGGTCGGACACCGTGGACACCTGGAAGCCGTCCACCGCCGAGCACGGCACGATCTCGGCGAAGTCCATCAGCGCGGACAGCTGAGCGAGTCGTTCGGCCACCTGGGCCGGCCCGACCAGGTCGGTCTTGGTCACCACGCCGAGCACCGGGGTGCGCTTGGCCACCGACCGCAGCTCGTTGACGATGAACTCATCGCCCCGGCCGACCGGCACGTTCGCCGGCACGCAGAAGCCGATCACGTCGACCTCCGACCAGGTCTCCCGGACGATGTCGTTGAGCCGGCTACCGAGCAGGGTGCGCGGCTTGTGCAGGCCCGGGGTGTCGACGACGACCAGCTGCGCGTCGGGCCGGTTCAGGATGCCCCGGATGGCGTGCCGGGTGGTCTGCGGGCGGCTGGAGGTGATCGCCACCTTGCCGCCCACCAGCGCGTTGGTCAGCGTGGACTTGCCCGCGTTGGGCCGCCCCACGAAGCAGGCGAAGCCGGAGCGGTGCTCGGCGGGCTCGGGCGGGCTCATCGGGAGACCGCCGGGGTGGGGGCCACCCGCTCGCCGGTCAGCCGCGCGGCGATCTCCCGGCCGATCGGCAGGGCGGCGGTGGCCGCCGGGGACGGGGCGTTGAGCACGTGCAGGATCCGTCCGTCGGTGGCCAGCAGGAAGTCGTCGACCAGGGTGCCGTCCGGGCGGACCGCCTGGGCGCGCACGCCGGCGCCGGCCGGCTCGAGGTCGTCCGCCCGCACGTCCGGCAGCATGCGGCGCACCCGGGCGGCCATCGCCTGGCGGGACAGCGAGCCGCGCACCTCGTCGAGGCCGTAGCGCCAGTACCGCCGCGCCAGCCGGCTCAGCCCGGGGTAGGCCAGCGTCCCGGCCAGCTCGCGCGCCCGCACGGTCCGCCAGTCGTAGCCCTCCCTGGCCAGCGCGAGCACAGCGTTCGGCCCCACGTGCACCGCACCGTCGACCCCCCGGGTGGCGTGCACGCCGAGGAACGGCAGCGCCGGGTCGGGCACCGGGTAGATCAGCTCGCGGACCAGCTCGTGGGCCGGCGCGCGCAGCCCCGCGTACTCGCCGCGGAACGGCACGATCCGCACCCCCGGGTCGGTCCCGGAGCGGCGCGCCAGCTCGTCGGCACGCAGCCCGGCGCAGCCCACCACCTGCCGGGCCAGCAGCTCACCACCGTCGGTGCGGACCACCACGTCGTCGCGGCGGGGTACCAGCCGCTGCACCCGCCGGCCCAGCACCAGCTCCGCGCCGCCGTCGACCAGCTCGGCCGCCAGCGTCTCGGCGATCAGCCGGAAGTCGCACACCCCGGTGCCGGGCACGTGCAGCGCGGCCAGCGCCCGCACCGCCGGCTCCAGGCGGCGTGCCTGCGTGCCGTCCAGCTCCCGGCACTCCACCCCGTTGGCCAGCGCCCGGCGGGCCAGCTCCGCCATCCGGGGCAGCTCGTCGGGCTCGGTCGCCACCACCAGCT
Organism: Pseudonocardia sp.; assembly: GCA_036497465.1. GTDB lineage: Bacteria > Actinomycetota > Actinomycetes > Mycobacteriales > Pseudonocardiaceae > Pseudonocardia. The sequence goes on from DASXJJ010000099.1 coordinate 24,886, forward strand.
TTCCGCCCACCCGCAGCGGCAGGTCGTGCGCGCGGCAGTACGCCACCGTCTCGTCGCGCCCGGCCACCGCCAGCCGCGCCTTGAGGCTGCCGGGGCGGTAGTACAGGCCGGAGTGGATGACATTGGAGTTGCGGCCCGTCTGGTGAGCGGCCACCCGGTCCTCCGCGTCGACCACGGCGACCGAGTGACCGGCCCGCCGCAGGGCGTGCGCGGTGGCCAGGCCGACGATGCCCGCCCCGACGACCACGGTGTCGTAGGACGGCGTGCTCACCCGCGCAGCACCGAGCGGACCGCGCCGGACGCGTCGGCCAGCAGCACCGGCGCGGCCGGGCCGAGGTCGCGCACGGCGGCCACCGAGTCCCGGTCGGGCTCGTCGGCGTCGGTGACGACGGCGGCGGCCTCCAACCCCGGGGCACCGCTGGACACGGCCGCGGCCACGGCGGCCTGCAGCGCGGTGAGCCGCAGCGAGGGCAGCTCCACGCTGGCCGCCGCGTAGGTGCGGCCGTCCGTGTCGCGCACCGCGGCGCCCTCCGCGGCGCCCACCCGGGCCCGGGTGGACCGCGCCAGCACCACGATCTTGTTGTCCTCCGGGTCCAGCTCGTCGGACACCGACCCCGCCTCAGCCTGCGACATCACTTTCCTCCCGCCGCCGCCCGTTCCCGGCGGCCTGTTTCTCGTCGTCCCGGTCGGGGTCCCTGCCCTCGCCGTGGCGGTCGCCCCGGCCCTCACCGTGGCGGTCGGCCCGGCCCTCACCGTGGCGGTCGGCCCCCGAGGGCTCCTCCTCGATCGGGCTGACCAGCACGGTGGTGATCCGGATCCGGCCCCTGGCGTCCTTGCCGCCCTCGGCGAGCAGCTGCAGCCCGGCCACCTCGGCCTGCGCCCCGGGCAGCGGCACCCGGCCCAGAGCCTGGGCGAGCAGCCCGCCGACCGTGTCCACGTCGACCTCGGCCAGCGCGGCCTCCCGCTCCGGACCGTACAGCCCGCCCAGGTCGGCGACCGGCAACCGGGAGGACACCCGCACGGTGTGTTCGTCCACGGTCTGCACCGGCGGGGCCTCCTCGGTGTCGTACTCGTCGGTGATCTCGCCGACGATCTCCTCGAGGATGTCCTCGATGGTCACGACGCCGGCGGTGCCGCCGTACTCGTCGACCACGATGGCCATGTGGTACCGGCTGCGCTGCATCTCCTTGAGCAGGTCGGCGGCAGGTTTCGAGTCGGGCACGAAGCGGGCCGGGCGCATCACCTCGGCCACCGGCCGGTCCGGCGAGCCGGCCTCCGCGGTGGCGGCCAGGTCCTTGAGGTAGGCGACCCCCACGATGTCGTCGACCCCCTCGCCGAGCACCGGGATCCGCGAGTAGCCGCTGCGCAGCGCGAGCTTCAGCCCGTCGTGCACGGCCTTCTCCCGCTCGATCCAGATCAGGTCGGTGCGCGGGACCATCACCTCACGGGTGGAGGTGTCGCCCAGCTCGAACACCGAGTGGATCATCTGCCGTTCGTCCTCGGCGACCACGCCGCGGGCACCGGCCAGGTCGACCGCCTCGCGCAGCTCCACCTCGGAGGAGAACGGGCCCTCGCGGAACCCGGGGCCGGGGGTGATCGCGTTACCGACGACGATGAGCAGCCGGGTCAGCGGGTTCAGCAGGGCGGCCAGCGCGCGGACCGGCGCGGCCAGCAGCAGCCCGATCCGGTAGGGGTGCTGGCGGCCGATGGTGCGCGGGCCCACCCCGATCAGCACGTAGCTGACCACCACCATCACCGCGCCGGCCACCACCGCGCCCAGCCACACCGGGGTGATCAGCCGCATGGCGACCATGGCCAGCAGCACGGTGGCCACCGTCTCGCACACCAGCCGCAGCAGGAGCAGCAGGTTGACGTAGCGGGGGCGGTCGGCGACGATCGCGGCCAGCTGCCGGGACCCGGCGCGCCCGGCCCGCACCAGCGCCTCCACCCGGGCCCGGGACACGGTGCCCAGCGAGGCGTCGGCGGCGGCGAACAGGCCACCGAGCGGCACCAGCAGCACCGCCAGCACCAGCTGCCAGGCGACGGTGCCCGTCACCGCCGGCACCCGTGCCCGGGCCCGCGTGTGGCGGGCTCACCGCCGGTCACTGCCGCCTCGCTCCTCGAGGCCCGCGGTGTCGAGCACGTGGCTGTCCGCGCGGTGCTGGCGCTCGCGCAGCTCGGCGGCCGCCCGGTCGCGCTGCCAGCGCTTGAGCAGCTCGTTCTGCAGCCCGAACATCTCGCGTTCCTCGTCGGGCTCCGCGTGGTCGTAGCCGAGCAGGTGCAGCACCCCGTGCACGGTCAGCAGGTGCAGCTCCTGGGCCAGCGAGTTGCCCGCCGTCGCGGCCTGCTCGCGGGCGAACTCCGGGCACAGCACGATGTCGCCGAGGATCGAGTCGGGATCGTCCAGCGAGTCCGGCCTGCGGGTGGCGTCGAGCTCGTCCATCGGGAAGGACATCACGTCGGTCGGGCCGGGCAGCTCCATCCACCGCTGGTGCAGCTCGCTCATCACGTCGAGCTCCACCAGCAGCACGCTCAGCGCGGCCAGCGGGTTCACCCGCAGCGCGTCCAGCGCGAACCGGGCGACCGACGCGATGGCCTCCTCGTCGACGTCGACGCCGCACTCGTTGCAGATCTCGATGCTCATGACTACCGGCTCTTCTCCGACGGGTCGGGCGGTCAGCGGCGCCGACGGCGGTCGGCCCGGTTGGGCACCAGCCGGGCGTCGGTCGGCTGGTTCGAGTCCCACCGCTCGTAGGCGTCGACGATGTCGGAGACCAGCCGGTGTCGCACCACATCGGTGCTGGACAGCTGGGCGAAGTGCACGTCCTCGACGTCGGACAGGATGTCGCGCACCACCAGCAGCCCGGACCGCGAGCCGCCGGGCAGGTCGATCTGCGTGGTGTCACCGGTGACCACGATCTGCGAGCCGAAGCCCAGCCGGGTCAGGAACATCTTCATCTGCTCCGGCGTGGTGTTCTGCGCCTCGTCGAGGATGATGAACGCGTCGTTGAGCGTGCGCCCGCGCATGTAGGCCAGCGGGGCCACCTCGATGGTGCCGGCCGCCATCAGCTTGGGGATCGACTCCGGGTCGAGCATGTCGTGCAGCGCGTCGTAGAGCGGCCGCAGGTACGGGTCGATCTTCTCGTAGAGCGTGCCGGGCAGGAAGCCCAGCCGTTCCCCCGCCTCCACCGCCGGACGCGTCAGGATGATCCGGTTGACCTGCTTGCCCTGCAGGGCCTGGACCGCCTTGGCCATCGCCAGGTACGTCTTGCCGGTGCCGGCCGGGCCGATGCCGAACACGATGGTGTGCGTGTCGATCGCGTCGACGTAGCGCTTCTGGTTCAGCGTCTTGGGGCGGATGGTGCGGCCGCGCCGGGACAGGATGTCGAGGCTGAGCACCTCGGCCGGGGACTCCCCCGAGCCCGCGCCGCCGGAGTCGTCGGACAGCATGGCCACGGTGCGCCGCACGGTGTCCGGGCCGAGCTGCTGGCCCCGGCTGGCCAGTGTGACCAGCTCGGCGAACACCCGCTCGGCGAACGCCACGTCGGCCGGCGGCCCGCTGAGGGTGAGCTCGTTGCCCCGGACGTGCACGTCGGCGGCGAGCAGATCCTCCGCGGTCCGCAGGTTCTCGTCCCGGGACCCGAGCAACGCCAGCAACGCCGAGTCGGGCACGGCCATGCGGGACTGCGCGGAGGATCCGGTGAACGACTGTTCCGGTTCACTACCGGTCACGGGATGTGCCGACCTGCTTTCCTGCGCGCTCGACGTGCCTGACTACTCCACCGATGGTAGCGGGACCCGGAACCCGGCGCAGGCGGGTATCCACACCCGTCGGACCGGTGGGCTCCCGGGTTCACGAGATCGGTTCACGAGATCGATGGACCGTGCCGCGGCGATCGTGGGGGGACGCCCGCCGCGGCACGGTGGTCGTCGGCAAAGGGGGACTGAGCCGGCGACCTCGCCGGGTGCGAGCACCCGGCGACCGACCGGGGTCGCCCACATGTGGGCGCCCTCGGTGGCCAAATGGTAAGTCCCCGTTGCGCAACAACGGCGACCGGTTCACCCGTTCAGTACTGTCCGGGTCCTCGGACTCACTCCGTGTGCCCGGACCAGCGGTCGGTGAGCACGCCGATCGCGCCCAGGGCCACCGCCGCCGCGGTCGACGCGCGGAGCACCTGCGGGCCCAGCCGCACCACGCGGGCGCCCGCCGCCACCAGCCGGTCCCGCTCGTCCTCGGTGACTCCGCCCTCCGGCCCCACGACGAGCAGCACCTCGTCCGGCGCCGCGCCGCCCGAGTCCGCGCCGCCCGAGCCCGCGCCGCCCGGGCCCACGCACAGCCCGGCCCCGGCCAGCACCGACCGCAGCGGGGTCTCCGCCGACTCGTGCAGCAGCAGGGTCAGCCCTCCGGCCGCCGCGCAGCGCCGCCCCAGCGCCTCGGTGTCGACCGGCTCACCGACCTCGGGCAGCCAGGCCCGCCGCGACTGCTTCGCCGCGGCCAGCACCGTGGAACGCCACCGGGCCAGCGCCTTCGCTCCGCGCGGACCGTCGTCCCAGCGCGCCACGCAGCGCGCCGCCCGCCACGGCAGCACGCCGTCCACCCCGGCCTCGGTGGCCAGCTCGACGGCCAGCTCGCCGCGCTCGCCCTTGACCAGCGCCTGGGCCAGGGTCACCGCGGGCCGCGGCCGGGGCACCCGACGCCGGGCGAGCACCCGCAGCTCCAGCGCGTCGCGCCCCACCGAGATGACCTCGGCGGTGGCCAGCCCACCCCTGCCGTCGCCGAGCAGCAGCAGCTCGCCGGCCCTGGTGCGCCGCACGGTCACCGCGTGCCGGCCCTCCGGCCCGGTCAGCTCACCGTGCTCGCCCTCGGGCAGGACGCCGACCAGGTAGAGCGGCGGGGTCAGCGCGGGCTCCGGCCGCCCCGCAGCCGGGAGAACAGCCCGCCACCGTTGCGGCCGTGCGCGGCCAGGTCGGGCTGCTCGTCGCCGCGCAGCGAGGCCAGCTCGCGCAGCAGCTCGGCCTGCCGGGCGTCCAGCTTGGTCGGGGTGAGCACCTCGATGTGCACCATCAGGTCTCCCCGCCCGTCGACCCGGCCGGTGGAGCGCAGGCGGGGCATGCCCTTGCCGCGCAGGGTGCGGACCGTGCCGGTCTGGGTGCCGGGCTCCACGTCGAGCTCCAGCTCGTCACCGTCGGCGAGCATCGGCAACGTGACCGTGGTGCCCAGCGCGGCGGCGGTCATCGGCAGCGGGAGCACGCAGTGCAGGTCGACGCCCTCGCGGGTGAAGACGTCGTGCGGGGTCTCCTCGACCTCGACGTACAGGTCGCCGGCCGGGCCGCCGCCGGAGCCGACCTCGCCCTGGCCGGCCAGCCGCACCCGCATCCCGTCGGCCACGCCGGCGGGCATCTTCACCGTCACCGAACGGCGGGCGCGCACCCGGCCGTCACCGCCGCACTGCCGGCACGGGTCGGGGATGACCTGGCCGAGGCCCCGGCAGTTCGCGCACGGCCGGCTGGTCAGCACCTGGCCGAGGAAGGACCGCTGCACGCTCTGCACCTCGCCGCGCCCGGCGCAGATGTCGCAGACCACCTCGGAGCTCCCCGGCGCGCAGCCGGACCCGGTGCACTCCGAGCAGAGCACCGCGGTGTCCACGGTGAGCTCCTTGGTCAGCCCGGCCGAGCACTCCTCGAGGGTGAGCCGCATCCGGATCAGCGCGTCGGCGCCCGGCTGGACCCGGCTGCGCGGACCCCGGCCGGTCGCCGCACCGGCGGACGAGCCGAAGAAGGCGTCCATGATGTCGCCGAGGCCGCCGAACCCGGCGAACGGATCACCGGCGCCGCCCCCGCCGCCGCGACCGCCGTTGCCCAGCGGATCCCCGCCGAGGTCGACGATGCGCCGCTTCTCCGGGTCGGAGAGCACCTCGTAGGCCGCCTTGACCTCGGCGAACCGCTCCCGCGCTCCCGGTTCGGGGTTCACGTCCGGGTGCAGCTCGCGAGCCAGCCTGCGATAGGCCCTCTTGATCTCGTCCGAGCCGGCGTCCGTGCTGACGCCGAGCGCGCCGTAGTAGTCCCTGGCCACCCTTGAGTTCCCCATGTCCCTCGTAAAACTTTCCCGTCGCCCCCGCCGTGCGGGGTCACGTTCGTAGCCGGGTTCGGTCCCGATTCTCGCTCCGCCAGCGTGCCTAGCGCCCAGCCAGGATCTCACCCACGTATCTGGCCACCGCGTGCACCGCCGCGATGGTGCCCGGATAGTCCATCCGGGTCGGCCCGACGACACCCATCCCGCCGAGCAGCATCTCCCCCGGGCCGTACCCGATGGACACCACCGAGGTGGAGCGCATCTCGGCCGCCTCGTTCTCCTCGCCGATGCTGATCCGCACCGTGCCGGGCTGGTGCGCCGACGCGAGCAGCTTCAGCACCACGACCTGTTCCTCCAGCGCCTCCAGCACCTGGCGCAGCGACCCGGGGAAGTCGGCCACGTTGCGGGTCAGGTTGGCGGTGCCGCCCAGCACCAGCCGCTCCTCGGGGTGCTCCACCAGCGTGTCGATCAGCACCATCGCCAGCGTGGTCACCGCCGCGCGCAGCTCGCTCGGCGCCTCCTCGGGCAGCTCGGCGACCAGCACCGACGCCTCGGTCAGCCGCCGGCCCACCACCGCGGTGTTGAGCATCGCGCGCAGCCGGGCCACCGCGTCCTCGGTGACCACGTCGCCCAGGTCGACCATCCGCTGGTCCACCCGGCCGCTGTCGGTGATCAGCACCAGCATCAGCCGGGCCGGGGTCAGCGACACCAGCTCGACGTGCCGCACCGTCGAGCGGGTCAGCGTCGGGTACTGCACCACCGCGACCTGCCGGGTGAGCTGGGCGAGCAGCCGCACGCTGCGGCGCAGCACGTCGTCGAGATCCAACGCCCCGCCCAGGAACGACTGGATCGCCTTCCGCTCGGCCGGGGACAGCGGCTTCACCTCGCTGATCCGGTCGACGAACCGCCGGTAGCCCTTGTCGGTGGGGATCCGTCCCGCGCTGGTGTGCGGCTGGGCGATGTAGCCGTCCTCCTCCAGCGCGGCCATGTCGTTGCGCACCGTGGCGCTGGAGACACCCAGGTTGTGCCGCTCGACCAGCGCCTTCGACCCCACCGGCTCCTGCGTGGAGACGTAGTCGGCGACGATCGCGCGCAGCACCTCGAACCGGCGCTCCTCCGCGTTCACCCCTACGCACCTCCCCTCGCGGATCCCCCCAGTCTACGGGCCGCACCCGCCGACGCCCGGTCGCCGCGACGCGCCGGACCTACCCTGGTGGGGTGCGTACCAGCCCGGGCCCGACCCCGCCCCGGACCGCCGGGTCCCCGACCGGCGGGCCGCCCGCCGGGCTCCCGACCGGCCCGACCGGCGGTCCCGGGACGGTGGCGGCATCGGTGCGGGCCGCGATCCGGACGCTCGCCGACCGGCCGCTGGTCGCGCTCACCGGCGCGGGGCTGTCGACCGACTCCGGGATCCCCGACTACCGGGGGCCGGACTCGCCCAGGGCCACCCCGATGACCTTCGACCAGTTCCGGTCCGGGGAGCCGGCCCGGCGGCGGTACTGGGCGCGCAGCCACGTGGGCTGGGCCCGGATGCGCGCGGCGCGGCCCAACGCGGGGCACCGGGCGCTGGCCGGGCTGGAGGCGGCCGGCCCGCTGCGCGGCCTGATCACCCAGAACGTGGACGGGCTGCACCGGGCGGCCGGCTCCCGCGAGCTGGTCGACCTGCACGGGCGGCTGGCCGACGTGGTGTGCCTGGACTGCCGGCGGGTCAGCCCCCGGACGGAGCTGCAGCACCGGCTGGCCGAGCTCAACCCGGGTTTCGTCGACCGGTACTCCGACCACGTGTCGATCGCCCCGGACGGCGACGCCCGCATCGACCCGATGCACGACTTCCGGCTGGCCGCCTGCGCGGGCTGCGGCGGGGTGCTCAAACCGGATGTGGTGTTCTTCGGGGAGAACGTGCCGCCCGCGCGGGTGGCCCGCTGCTACGCGCTCGTCGAGGCGCTCGCCGGGCCAGGCCCGTCCGGACGGCCGGGCGCGCTGCTGGTCGCCGGGTCGTCGCTGACCGTCCAGTCCGGCCTGCGCTTCGTGCGGCGCGCGCACCGGCACGGCATCCCGGTGGTGATCGTCAACCGGGGCCGGACCCGGGGCGACGAGTTCGCCACCGTGACGGTGGACGCCGGCTGCTCGGAGGTGCTCACCGAGGTGCTCACCGAGCTGACCGACACGCCGGCCGGGTGAGCGCCGCCGTCGGCACGGCTCGACACCGGTCGGCACCTCCTCTCAGGGGCGCAGCACGACCAGCTGCTGGCCCACGAGCAGCCGCAGCGCCGCACCGAACCGCTCGGTACCCAGGTCGCCTGACGCCGCGCGCAGCTCCGCCACCGACAGCGAGCGCCGGTCGGCCAGCGCGTGCAGCATCGGCCCCAGCAGCGGGGAGAACCGGAACGTCCTGCCGGCGACCACCGCGGTGACCTGGTCGGCGCCGTCGGCCACCGTCAGCTCCAGCAGGGCGGTCACCTCCACCGTGGCGTCGTCGGCGGGCTCGTCCTGCTGCACCGGCCAGGGCAGGTTGATCTCCGGGCGGCGCGGGAAACGGCGGTCGCGGGCGGCCAGGAACTCGGCGGGCGGGTGCGCCTCGACGACCTTGGTGAGCGCCCGGACGAGCTCGTCGGTGTGCTCCGCGCGGCGCCGCTCGTCGCCGAACCGGGGCAGGTCGCGGCGGAACAGCTCGTCGGTGTAGAGCTGCTCGACCAGCCAGCTCGCCCAGTCGATCCCGGTGCGGCGGGTGAACCCGAAGGTCAGGTGCATGCTCATGTCGCCGGTGCCGCGCACGGCGTGCCACCAGCCCCTCGGCACGTGGATGATGTCGCCCGGGTGCAGCGTGCCCTCCCAGACGACGTCCTCCGGCGGCCGGTGCTCGTGGTCGTTGTCCACCTTCATCGGGAACCGGCGCCCCGGCCCGTGCACCGTCCAGTGCTTCGTGCCGGCCAGCTGCACGATGACGGTGTCGTGGTCGTCCCAGTGGGTGTCGAAACCCTGCCGGCTGCCCCACACCAGGTAGAGGTTGACCTGCACCAGCTCGCGGACCAGGCGCATCAGGTCGTCGGCGGCGCGGGCCACCGGCGGGTGCAGCTGGTCGATCGAGTCCAGCACCAGGCTCGCGCCCTCGCTCAGCTCCCGGTACAGCGCGTCCGGCAGCAACGCCGGACGCTCGCCGGCGCGGCTGTAGGTGCCGACCGGCACCTGGGCGCCGTCGCGGAACAGCCGCAGCTGGGGAGCGGCGAGCTGGTGGGTGCTCAGCAGCCCGTTCAGGGCCTCCCAGGTGAGCAGGTCGCCGACGTGCTCCGCGCCCGCCCGCACGTGGACGAAGCGCTCGCCGAGCGCCGTCTCGGCGAAGTCGCCGCCGGCGAGCTCGGCGAACCGGCCGGTGAACAGTGGGGGCTGGGCCATGGGGATGCCTTCGGTGTCCGTCGGTGCCGCCGTCGGGGAGCCGGATGATCCGGGGAGGCCCGCCGGCGGCCGGGATCGCCGGCCACCGACGGGTGGTTCTCACACCACTCAGACGAAGTCCGCGTGGCGGTCGCCACCGTCGTTGTCGCCGTCGGTCTCACGCCGAGCGACAACGCTGTCGTCCTCGACACCGAGGAGCAGAAGATCCTGGTCAGCCATGGTTCACCTCCTTCGGATACCCCGACACACCCATCCGGTTGATCACCAGAGGCCCGATTGCCAGGCCCCGAGTAACCTACGCGGGTGACGGACCGCCCCGTCAAGCGAAACCCGGACCCCGACCGTTTGGCCGGCTGGAACTTAGGTTACCCTTATTACTGTGAGCCCGACCAAGCTTCCGCTCTGCGCGGTGCTGGCGCGCCAGCTCGGTGAGCGGCCGACCGGCACGGCCTCCAGGATCAGGTCGGTGCTGCTCATCGAGCACACCGGCACCTGGCCCGTCGACGTGCGCGAACGGCTGCTCACCGAGTGTTTCGGCTCCGGCGCCCCGGAGCGGATGGACGAGCTGCACGTGCGGCTGGGGCTGCGCGCGCTGGTCATCCGCCGGCCCGGCCGGCAGCAGGCGCCGAGCCGGTTCACGGTGATGGTCGGCGGCTTCGCGCCCGGCCGGCGCTGGCTGGAGCGGCTGACCGTCGAGGACTACGGCGAGCTCTCCCGGCTCGACACCGAGGCCATCGCGCACGGCGTGCGCGGCTGGGGCGAGCCGGTCAGCGCGCCGCAGTTCCTGGTGTGCGCGCACGGCCGCAAGGACGCCTGCTGCGCCATGCTCGGCCGCCCGGTCGCCGACGCGCTCTCGCAGGCCTACCCCGCGCAGACCTGGCAGTGCACCCACTTCGGCGGCGACCGCTGGGCCGGCAACCTGCTGGTCGCGCCGCACGGGTTCATGTACGGGCAGCTGGAGCCCGGCACCGCGCTGCCGGCGGCTGCCGCCGCGCTGCGCGACGAGGTGTCGCTGGACAACCTGCGCGGCCGCACCGGGATCGACCCGTTCGCCCAGGTCGCGGAGATCGCGGTGCGGGAGCGCACCGGGCTGCGCGGGCTGGACGACGCGCTGGCCGGCCCGGTGCACACCGAGGAGGGCCAGACCGAGGTCGAGGTCGCCACGTCCGACGGCTCGAGCCACCGGGTACGGATGTGCCGACGCCCGCTGGGCGTGCACGGCCAGTCGGCGTGCTCCGGCGAGGCCCACCCGCACCGCTTCGACGTGCTGGGGATGGACACCACCGTCCCGGCGTGACACACACGGGTTGTTCCGGGCTCGCCGACGATGGCCACGCCCGCCCGGACCCGTATCTTCGGGTCCGCCATGACCCCGCCCGGCACTCCCCCCGCCCGCGAGGCGCCTCGGGTCGGTGAGCACCGCCGCGGCTCCCGGGTCCGCACCACCGAGGCGGGCACCTGGTTCCCCGCGGTCGCTCCCGACGAGGCGCCCGCCGGGCTGCTCCTGGTACACCCCGGGGTCGACCTCCGGGTGCTGCTGCCGGTCCTGCGGACGCTCGCCGAGCTGGCCCTGCCCGGAGTCCTGCCGACCCGGGCCGTGCTGGTCGAGCAGGCCGGCCGCACCTGGCTGGTGGCCGACGCGCCGATCGTGCCCGCGGTGAGCGACGCCCTGGTCGACGGCCCGCACCGGGACGCCGGCTGCGCGGCCGCCGTGCTCACCGACGTGGGCGACACCCTGCTCGCCGCCCACCGCGCCGGGCTCGTCCACGGCGGCGTCGGCGCGCAGGCGGTGGTCCTCGGGCCGGCAGGCGCCGCGCTGCTCACCGACTGGGGCACCCTCGGCCACGGGGCGCAGGCCTCCCCCGCCGACGACGCCGCCGGCTGGGCCGACTTGGCCGGCCTGCTCGCCGAGCGGTGGTGCCCGGGCTCGCCGGACGGGGCGGCCGAGCTCACCGCCGCCGGCCGCGCCGCGCGGGCCGAGGGGCTGGACAGCGGCGTCGACCGGCTGCGCGCGACGGGGGCCGGCGCACCCCGCGCGACGCTCGCCGCCGTCGCCGCCGCCCGGATCGCGGACCCGAGGTCGCCGCTCGCCGCCGTCCCGCCCGCGCCGGCCACCCCGATCGGCACGTCGGGACCGGACACACCATCCGAACCGCC
>DASXJJ010000100.1:0-2408 GCA_036497465.1 Pseudonocardia sp.
ACGGTGCGCCGGTTCGACGCCGCCGCCGGCGAGCTGGACGTGGACTTCGTACTGCACGGCGCACACGGTCCGGCCGCCGCCTGGGCCGCCGCCGCCGAGCCCGGCGACTGGGTCGGCGTGTCCGACCCCGGCGGGCGCTACCGGCCCGACCCGACCGCACAGGCACACCTGGTGATCGGCGACGAGTCGGCGCTGCCGGCCATCGCCACCGTGCTCGAGGCCCTCAGCGCGGGCGGTGTCGCGGCCGGTGCCGTCCCGGCCGGTGTCGACTCGGCCGGTGTCGTCGCGGCCGGCGTCGTCGCGGCCGGTGCCGTCCCGGCCGGCGTCGACTCGGCCGGCGTCGACTCGGCCGGTGCCGACTCGGCCGGTGCCGTCCCGGCCGGCGTCGACTCGGCCGGCGTCGACTCGGCCGGCGTCGACTCGGCCGGCGTCGACTCGGCCGGCGTCCCGGTGGAGGTGTTCATCGAGGTCGCGGACGTTGCCGAGGAGCAGCCGCTCCCCACCGGCGCGGGCACCAGGGTGCACTGGCTGCACCGGGGCGGGCGGCCACCGGGCCAGCCGCTGATCGAGGCGGTCACCTCGGCGGAGCTGCCGCCGGGCGTCGACCCCGGACGGTGCCAGGCCTGGCTGTCCGCCGAGGCCGGGGCGGTCCGCGACATCCGCGCGCACCTGCTCGACGAGCGCGGCCTAACCCGCCGGATGGTGTACGCCACCGGCTACTGGCGGGCCCGCTAGCCGAGCGCGCGGCGTACCGTTACCGAGCTGCACACCAGGCAGGGCGAGCGGCCGAAAATCCTGTCTGCTGTGTAGCTCGGTAACAACAAGCAGGGCTAGTGCCCCGCGCCGGAAATCTGCGCAATAATTCCGGCGCCCAGATGGCGCCTGGCGGCGTTGCCGCCCTGGCGAATACGCCCGGTATGAGCTGCGGGCGGCGCCTGGCCAGCCACCATCTGAATCACCGGACTTATCACACGAATTTCCGGCGCGGGACACTAGCCGAGCTCCGCGACGCGCAAGGCTCGGGGACGTGCGCGGCTGAGAGGGTGCCAGGCTCGCACAGCGAGTGCATAGCTTCGGCATACCGGCGGTACAGCGCCCGAGGTCAGAGTCGCCACCATGAGCGCCTCGCTTCCGCTGCCGACCCCCCGGAAGATAACCCGGCCGCCCGGGCTGAGGGGCGCCATCTCGCCCATCAGCCTCCGGAGGCCCGGCCTGCCCGTCCGCCCTCAGCCCGGCGGCCCCGGAGCCGGCGGGCGGGGCGGGGTGGCCCGGCTCCTGTTCGGCACGGGCCAGCTCGGTGCGGCGGCCCGCCGAGGGCTCAACGCTCGGCTGGTCGGCCAGCTGGTCCGGTTCGCCGCGATCGGCATCGTCAGCACGGTGGCGCAGCTCGGGCTGTTCCTGCTGCTGCGCAACGAGGTCGGCGTTCTGACCGCCAACCTGATCTCACTGGTGCTGAGCACGGTGGCGAACACCGAGGCCAACCGGCGGATCACCTTCGGTATCCGGGGTTGGGCGGGCGCCGGGCGGCAGCAGCTGCAGGCGCTGGTGGTGTTCGGGCTCAGTCTGGCGCTGAGCAGCGGGGCGCTCGCCCTGCTCGGGCTGATGGCCCCCTCGGCCGGGCGGGGTGCCGAGCTGGTCGTGCTGCTGGCGGCCAACGCCCTGGCCACCGTGGCCCGCTTCGCGCTCCTGCGAACCTGGGTCTTCGGCGCGCGGCGCCCCTCGTGACCGCGACCCTCGACCGCCCGGCCACCGCCGGCCCGGAACCGGCGACGACACCCCGCCGGCGGTGGGAGCGGTTCTCGCTGGCCGGCCTGCACGGCGGGACCGCGCTGCTCAACCTGTGGGGACTGGCGGCCTCCGGTTGGGCGAACAGCTTCTACGCGGCGGCGGTGTGGGCGGGTACCCGGAGCTGGAAGGCGTTGCTGTTCGGCGCGTTCGACCCGGCCGGCTTCATCACTGTGGACAAGCCGCCGGCCTCGATCTGGGTGATGGCGCTGTCCGGGCGGATCTTCGGCTTCTCCAGCTGGAGCATGCTGGTGCCCGAGGCACTGATGGGCGTGGCCGCGGTGGCCCTGCTGTACGCCTCGGTCCGCCGGGTGTCCGGGCCGGTCGCCGCGCTGCTGGCCGGTGCCGCGCTCGCGCTCACCCCGGTCGTCGTGTTGATGTTCCGGTTCAACAACCCGGACGCGCTGCTGGTGCTGCTGCTGGTGCTCGCCGCGTACTGCACGACCCGCGCGATCGAGCGGGCGAGCACCCGCTGGCTGGTGCTCGCCGGGGTGGCCATCGGGTTCGGCTTCCTGACGAAGATGGGCGCGGCCCTCGTCGTGCTGCCGGCGCTCGCGCTCGCCTACCTCCTCGCCGCGCCGACCGGGCTCGGGCGGCGGATCCGGCAGCTCCTCGGCGCCGGG
>DASXJJ010000101.1:0-6254 GCA_036497465.1 Pseudonocardia sp.
ACAGCGCACCTGATCGAAACAGCCCGCCAGTCAACGACTCAATCGACGGACGACCTCACCGCGCGCCCCACATCGTCGCCGACGTAGCCCTGAGAGGTGGGCGCCCCCCGGCCTCGTGGCGCTCGATCACCCGACACACCGTCTTCGGTGTCGTCTCACAGATCGCGGCCGCGCCACGGTAACTGCCCACCTCCCGGTAGCGCCCGGACCCACTCCGAGATCGCCGCGGTCCCGGCTGAACGCCTCGCCGTCCACGAACTCGCCCTGCTCGGCGGGCTGCGGCCGCAGATCGGGGGGCCCGCGGTGTTCCGCAAGGTCGACCGGCTCTCCTGCGTTCGTCACGGCTCGGCGCGCTACTCGGTGCCCACCATCGCGATCGGCACCCAGGTCGAGGTCCGGGTCCACCACGACGAGATCACGGTGCTGACCTGCACCCAGAGCAGCCGACCGCAGCAGCTTCTGGCCTGCCACCCGGTGGTGGCCCCCGGCGAAGTGTCGACCACCACGATCGACTACGCCCCGTCGGACCAGGCCGACGCCGCGGCCGCCCAGGCGGTACTCGGTCCCGGGACCGTCCTCTCTCCCGACGATCAGCTCTCCCCCTGGCGGCTCCGCGTCACGCTGAGCACCGACCAGCCGACCGGCATCCCCGCCTCCACGGCCGCGGCGTCACCACCTCCGCCGGCTCCGATCAACGCGGGCGCCATCCCTTGTATCCCCTGACACAGACCGGGTACCGGTCGACCGGCATAAACCTGTCGGACATCGTCAGGCCTCGGCGGTGCCCGATGCATCGGCCACACCGATCTCATCACCGGGCTCGCGGTGCACCGCCGCGCTGTTGCCAACCAACGATCCGAGACACCGTGCCCTGTTTCAGGAAGCGACCGACCTCGAGCCGCGTAGCCGCCCATGCCAAGCCGCGCCCCCCGAGCTGCGCCCGCGCGCGTCAGGACACGCCGGCGTCGTCCGCCGGCGTTTGACCGGACGGGTTAGTCGGCGCCACCGGCGAGGAGGAACAGCACCACGGCTTCGATGATCAGGGCGACGCCGGTGACGATCTCGTAGCGGATGTTGATGCGCTGGGAGACCAGCCGGAACGCCACTCGACCGAGCACCAGCCCGATCAGCGACATGACCGCCGTGGTGACCCCGAAGATCAGCGCCGGGAGCCAAGGTGAGAACCCGAGCAGCCCCAGCCCGGTGCCGGCGACGATGTTGTCGACGCTCAGGGGCAGCGGCAGCCCGAACAGGGTCCAGGACCGTTCGAACTCGTCGTCGCCCTGGGCGGGGGCGGGGACCCGCCAGACCCGCACCAGCAGATACGCCCCGTACCCGAGCAGCGCCAGCGGTCCGATGTAGTCGGCAATCGGGCCGATCGCGGCGCCGACGTAATCCCCGAGCAGCAGCCCGAGCAGCGGCGCCAGCCCGTCCCAGAGCCCGAAGTTGACCGCGACCAGCACCGTGCGCGCTCGGCGCATCCGCAGCGGTCCCAACAGCACCGAGGTGCGGAAGTTGTCCAGGCTGAGCACGAACCCGAGCACGAGGACATTGACCAGTTGCGCGACCATCGTCTGCCGTCTCCCCTCGCCACCCCGGCGTGGCCTGTGATCGGCAAAGCGCCCGGTGCAGTACGCCAGCCGCGGCGATGGCCGTCAAGGTCGCGATCCCGGTAGCGTCTCCTGGCAGCCCCGCCTCGGGGTCGCCGAATCGGGTCAAAGGGGGATGACGATGATGAAGCCATTGCGTCACGCCACGAAGCCCGCGACCCCCCGGGGGTGAAACGCCCCAACCGCGACTCGGGGTGGGGCCTCATCGAGGACGCCGGCGCGGCGTGGTATCCGGGAGCTGCCTGGAGAAGTGCCGTATCTGAGGTGTTTCGACGAGCCGTCAACCACGGCCGCGAGCAGATCATGGTCCGGTACAGCGGCCCCGGTCGACGATCATGTCGAGCGTGCCGTGCCGGCCTATCGGCGAATGGGTGCCCGACCTGGGGGGTCGCGGGTGATCACCGCGCCGGGATCAGAGCCACGACGCCAGCCAACACGGCGCAGGCCCCAGCGAACCCCCGGATCACCCCGGCTGCGGAGACCCCATGGGCCTCGGCGCGCACCGCCGCCACCATGAGCAGAACAGCCAGCAGCGCCAACGCGATCACCGCCAAGCGCACGCTCGCCGTCGTGAGCACCACCCGCCGGTTCTAACCCACTGGATGCAAGGCGCGCGCAAGCAGAGGATCACTCTCGCTCGACGGCTCGGGAGCGGGGACGATGAGTTCACCCGGTCGCCCGCCGCGCTCACCTGCATGCCGAGGTCGTCCGGGCATGGCAAGGCGAGACAGTGTCCTGCTGCGAACAAGCCTCGGTGATGGTCACCTACCTGCTCTTCGGACGCTGGGGCGAGACGTTCTCCGACGACGTCGGGCGCAGCAGCCATGATCGACCGGCTGGAGCACCACCCAGTTCGCTGTCCTGGGCCGTCGCGGGTCAGATGGCCAGGGCCACCGCCAGGATCGCCGCGACCACTGCTGCGGCGAGGAGGTCCCGGTGCCCGGGGCGCCGGTCGGGTGCGGAGACGGCCCCGAACCCGCCCCGGGCGTTGATCGCTTCGCCCATGTCGCCGGCGCGCCGCACCGCCATCGAGCAGGCGAGCAGGGCGGTGTGCACACCGTGGCGCACCCGCTCCCGTAGTCGCACGGGAACGCGTTCGACGTGGCGGCGCTGATCGAGCAACAGCCAGGTGGTGCGTCCCTCGGCGAGCAGCAGCGGCATGAGCCGCAGCCCGAGGGTGATCGTGGAGACGGCGGTGTGGGAACCGGACTGGCGGGCGAGATGCTGGAGCAGGGGCGGGAAGGCCCCGAGTGGGGTGGTCGCTACCAGCAGCGCGGTGCCCAGCAGCGACACCAAGGTGGTGCCCAGGAGCAGCACGAGCCCCTCGAGGCCGCCGAGGCTCAGCGAGGTGCCGCCGACTTGGATCAGCGGGGGCCGCGTGCCCAGCGTGGCCAGGACGGCGGGCAGCAGCCAGAACAGCAGCCATCGCGGTGGCCGCGGCGCGGCACGCCACGGCAGGTGTGCGGCGACCGCGCCGGCGAGCAGGACGGCGGCGGCTCCGGCCAGGGTCGACCAGGCGGGATCGATCGCCAGCGTGAGGGCCAGCGCGAGCAGGGCGGCGACCTTGGTCCCGGCCCACAGGCGGTGCAGTGGCGACGTCCCGGGCAGGGTGCGCAGCACCCCGGAGGCGCGGCCTCGGCGCTCCCGGCCGGGTCCGGCAGGACGCGGGATTCCGACGATTCCCGGCGGTCCGACGACAGCGCCGTCGGCGACGCGCACCGTGGCGTCGGCCAGATCGATCAGCGGCGCCGGGTCGTGCGTGGTCACCACGAGCGTGATCCCGGCCGCCCGGGCGGCCGCGAGCGCGTCGTGCACCGCCCCGGCCGCGGTGGCGTCGAGTCCGGCGAGCGGTTCGTCGAGCACCAGGGCCCGGGGTCCCGCCCCGAGCAGCCCGGCCAGCAGCACCCGGCGTTGCTCACCGCCGCTGAGCTCCTCGATCGCCCGGTCCCGGTAGAGCTGCGGGTCGAGCCCGAGGGCGGCCAGGGTGGCGTCGGCGGTGTGGGGGCCGACGCCGGCGGCGTCGGCGACCTCCTCACCGACCGTGGGTCGCAGCAGGGCGGGGCGGGCATGCTGAACGGCCAGCAGGACCTGGCCCCGCCCGTTGCGCAGCGGCGCGCCGTCGAGGGTGGCCGTCCCCCGCGTCGGTCTGCGCAACCCCGCCAGCACCCAGGCCAGGCTGGTCTTACCGGCCCCGTTGGGGCCCGTCACCAGGACGGTGGAGCCTGCCGGGATGGTGAGGTCCACGCCCGCGAGCACCGGGCGCCGCCAGGGCGTGCCCGGGTCATGGACGACGTCGACCCCCCGCAGACGCAGCTCACCGCCGGCCGCAGGTCGCGGTGGCCCCCACCCCTGCCCCGCGGGCGCCTCGCCGTGCGCGCCGGTCAGCGCGACCACGTCGTCCGCGCCGTCGACGCGCTGGTGGGTGATGTGGACCACGGCGATCCCCGCTGGCCCGCCGTCGGCCATCACGCCACGGCCCATCCCGTGGGCGAGGCTGCGCAGCAGGGTGGTGACCTGGTCGCGGCCTTCCGGGTCGAGCATCGCCGTGCTCTCGTCGCTGATCACCACCGCTGGGCGGCGCGCGAGCAGTGCGGCCACGGCCAGCCGCTGCAGCTGGCCCCCTGAGAACGTGGCGGTCTCGGTCTCGCCGTGCCCGGCGAGCCCGACCCGACCCAGGAGCTCCTCGACCGGTACCGGGTACCCCGGCGGCAGCCCCCACCGCAGGTCGTCGCCCGCCCGCACCCCGAGCACCTGGCTCTCGGGATGCTGGAAGATCATCCCGGTGCCGCCGACCCGCCCGAGCCCGGCGTCACCGGGGCGTTGCACCGATCCGCCCGACGGGGCTTGACCCGCCAGCACCCGGCCCAGCGTCGACTTCCCGGACCCGTTCGCACCGGTGACCGCGACGAACCGGCCTGCCTCGAGATCGAGGTCCAGTGGGCGACCCCAGGGCAGCGGCACGTTCCGCAGCCGCACCGGCAGCGGGGCAACCGGCCCGTCCCCACCAGCCGGAAGCCGCCCGGCGCGGTCGAGGGGCAACAGACGTCGAACGGAGCGCAGCGGGCGGGCCAACAGCAGCGAGGTGATCGCCAGGCCGACCAGCGTGCTCACCGCGACACTGACCGGCAGCGCCACCCACCACCACTCGATCGCGGCGCGCACCACGAGGTCCCCGACGGCGACCAGGAAGTCGGGTATGCCGGCGCCCCGGGCCAGCCGGGCCGCACCCGACCAGGCGTTGCCCAGCTGCTCGAGGACCAGCGTGCGGTACCCGCGGAAGACCGCCAGTGCCGCCACGCCGACCACGCCCGCCGGTATCGCCACGGTCACCACACCGGTCACCGCGGTGCGCGCCGTGCCCCAGCCGCGGCGGGCGCCCACCCCGACCAGCCAGCCGAACAACCCGGCCGACATAGCGGCTCCCGCCGGTCCCAAGCCCCCCACCAGAAGGGCGACCACGCCGGCGGTGAGCACACCGAGCCCCCCAGCGCGCCCCGGCCGCCGCAGGGCCAGCACAGCCAGCGGGAACGCGGCCACGACCTGCGCCAGAGGGCCCACCGGCACCAACCGGGTCAACACACAGACCACGGCGACGAGATCACCCAAGGCCGCCGACTCGGCAATCTCCACGGCATCCAGGGGCGACGGAGATCGTCTCCGGCCCGCACGCCACACGCTGTCCAGTGTGCCCAACCCAGAGGCGGACAGGCCCCTCGCTTGCCCTCCCGAGACACGCTTTGGTCGTGGTCCAGACCGGCACGCTGAGGCGCGGCCGAGGCCCACTGGAGACGGGAACGCCGGTCGTCGTCGGACACCCAGAGCAGCCGTGGCCGGGGGCCGTTCGTTCTGACAGAGAGCCGACTTATCGGACGATGCGCACCGGCATGCCGGCCGGGGGGTCGTCGGCACGGCACGGCGCGCGGCCCGGGCCCCCTCACAGGTACGAGGGAATTCCTCGTCCGGGTTGCGTGTCGGCGGCATCAGCACGCGGCCCGGGTGGCCAACCTGGGTGCGGTGGGCGCAGCGTTCGAGCGGGGCCTGTATGTCGTGGTGGTCGTTGATCATCGTCTTGGCATCGTCGAGAGCTACGGTCCGCTGGAGCCCGAGGCCGCTGCCACCGTGTTGCTGGACTTGCGCGCGCTGTTGGCCGAGGAGGGGTTGGCCGAGGAGGTCAGCGTCACCAGCGCCCGGCTGCACCCGCCCGCCCAGTCGGCACACCCCGACGACCCGTAGGCACCCCTGCGGGGTCCGGGCGCGGTGGTCCACCGAGCAGGGCCTCGAGCAGGCGCTTGTCGCGTCGACGGCCAGGAAGCGCCATGGTGAGTCCAGCGCTCCGTGGAGTCCGCGAGTCCAGTCTCCGCCGGTTGAGGAGCTGGGCCAGGATGCGCATCCTGGCCCATGCAGGTCGCGCAGCGCCCGGTGGGCAGCACGCGACGTCGGGGTCGATCAGGGTCGTGGGGTGGTCACGGTGGAGACGGTGATGGGGCTGCCGGGGCTCGAGGCCGGCTCGCATGCCCGCCCCGAGCAGGGGGCGTGTCTGCTGGAGTACGTCTCGGTGCTGGCCGGAGAACGGTTCTCCGACCGGCCCCGCTGTGTGGACCGGCGCCTGGCGAGCCTGGCCCGCGCGGTCAACGACGCCCTCGA
>DASXJJ010000102.1:0-18625 GCA_036497465.1 Pseudonocardia sp.
CATACGTCACCACGACCGGACCTGGCAACGACCGGATCCAGGAGGCGACATCACCGTGATCAGGCGTCAGCCGGCGCTCGAACATCTCCGGGGTCCGCCCGTCCAACCCGCAGGCCACCACTGAGCGTGCGTGCACATCCAACCCGACACTCGTACGATTCCCGACCACTGGGGCCTCCCACATCTGTGGCTCTACCAACCAGGACCCACTCCTGACGGCAACCCACGTTCACATGTGAGCGAGGCCCCAGCCTTCATCCCCATACCGTCTAGCACCGGATGGCGGTCACGATGGCCGGTCACCCGGCGGCCGTGTACGGGGTGGCGGCGCTGGTGTTGCCGGACGGCCGCCCGGTCGCGGTGACGGGGGGCCCACGACCGGGCGGTGCGGGTGTGGGACCTGCGCTCCCGCCGCGCACGCGGGCGGCCGCTGGCCGGCCACACCGGTCCGGTGTCGGCGGTCGCGGCGCTGCTGTCTCCCGGCGGGTGCCCGCTCGCGGTCACCGGCAGCCACGACGGAACGGTGCGGGTGTGGGACCTGGCCACCGGTCGCGCGGTCGGTGAGCCGCTGACCGGCCACCGCAGCGGCGTGTACGCGGTGGCGACGCTGGTGCTGCCGGACGGGCACCCGGTGGCGGTGACCGGCGGCTACGACGGGACGGTACGAGTGTGGGACCTGCGCTCCCGCCGCGCACTCGGGCGGCCGCTGACCGGCCACGAGGGTGTGGTGTACGCGGTGGCGGTCGCGGTGCTGCCGGACGGGACCCCGGTCGCGGTCAGCGGGGGCAAGGACGGCACCGTGCGGGTGTGGGACCTGCTCGGCTGCCGCACCGTGGGTGATCCGCTCGCCGAGCATACCGCGTCGGTGCACGCCGTGGTCGCCGTCGCGCTGCCGGACGGCGTTCCGGTCGCGGTCACCGGCGACCTGGACGGCACGGTGCTGCTGTGGGACCTGCGGTCGCGCCGCGCGCTCGGCGCACCGATGACCGGCCACGTCGAGCCGGTGCTGGCGGCGACCACCGCCGTCTCGGTCGACGGTCGGCCTACCGTCGTGACCGGCGGTATGGACCACGCTGTGCGGTTGTGGGAGGTGCCGTGCGACGCACCCGGCGGGCCGTCCGCCCCCGGCACGCTGTCGGCCCTCGGCACGCGGCCCGTTCGCGGTGCGGTCCAGGCCGTCGCATCGGTGGACAGCGGAACCGGCCGGTTGCTGGTGATCGCGGCCGACGACCTCAGCTGCGTGGCGCTGGACGAGGACCGGGTGGCCGCGCTGACGGCGAGCCGGCCGGGGTGACCGGCGTCGGCGAGTCGGTGCGGCCGCGGGCCGGTGACGGTCAGGTCCCGGGCCGGAAACGGTCCAGGTAGGCCTGCCAGTCCCAGGTCTTCAGGAACCGCTCCGCGGCCTCGACGCCGTGGTCGTACAGCTCCTCGGTCTGCGCCTGGTCGATGGAGAAGTCGGTGAACCCCACGCTGGTGGTGTCGACCAGGATGGCGCGGGCCGCGACCCAGGGCTGGTGGAGGTACGCCTGGTCGTGGCCGACCAGCGAGGTGGCGAGCACCCGTTCCAGCAGCCGCAACGGCTTCGGCGTGATCCGCCCGGTCCACTCGGGGAGGATGGTGGAGTCGGCGCCGGGCAGGTCCGGCAGCACCGTGATCCCGAAGGTGGGCCAGCGCGGCTGCTTCCCGTCGGTGCGGTCCAGCGAGTCGATCGGGAAGTTCGACACGAACCCGCCGTCGACCAGGGTGGAGCGCAGCCCGGTCGCCGGGTTGGTCAGGGTGGCCGGGCGGAACAGCAGCGGCACCGACATCGAGGCCCGGACGGCATCCGCCACGGACTGCCGGTCGGGATCGAGCCCGTACACCGCGCGGTAGTCCCAGGGCAGCCGGACGAGCCGCCCGAGGGTGACGTCGGCGCAGGTCACCACGAGCTTGTAGCGGCGCTCCGGTGGCAGGCTGGGATCGTCGAGGGCCAGGTCGGCGAACGTGCGCACGCCCTCCTGCTCGAGCAGCCCGGCGATCCAGTCGTGGAAGTACCTGCCCTGGTAGAGGCCGTCGTCGCCGAGCAGCGCCAGCCCCGGCCCGAACAGCGGGATGCGGTCCAGCGGGACCGGGTCGGTGGACCGCTCGAAGTCCAGGCTCAGCGCGGCCCGGGTGAACCGGTCGCCGGTCAGCCCCGCCGCGGCCAGCGACCCGTAGATCGCGCCGGCCGAGGTGCCCGAGATCCGGTACGGCCGGTAGCCCGCGTCGGTGAGCGCCGCGATCGCACCCACCAGGCCGATCCCCTTGACGGCGCCACCGCCCAGGACCAGGTCCGCGCGTAGCGTGCCCGCGTCCATCCAACCCCCTTCGCGTTGCCGAAGTCACGAACCGTAGTCGACGGCCCGCCGCCTCGGCGTGGTTGGCTGGTGATCGTGGCGAGGGCGTCCGAGGGAGAACCGGCAGCGGGCGAGCACCCCGCCGGCGGCCGGACTGTCGAGGGGGTGTCGGCCTCGGCGCCGGGCGGGCCCGGCGGCCGCGGGGTGACCCGGCGGCTGGCGCGGTGGCTGCGCGGCACGCTGGCGGACACCACGCCGCTGCGCACCCTGGACTTCCGCAGGCTGTGGCTGGCCGGCACGGTCACCGTGATCGGCGCCCAGCTGACCATCGTCGCGGTGCCCAAGCAGATCTACGACCTGACGCACTCCTCCGGCTACGTGGGGCTGACCGGGCTGTTCGGGCTGGTGCCGCTGGTGGTGTTCGGGCTGTGGGGCGGCGCGATCGCCGACGCGATGGACCGCCGCACGCTGCTGCTGATCACCGGCACCGGGATCGGGCTGGTCTCGCTGGTCCTGTGGGTGGTGGCCGCCAGCGGGTTCGGCAACGTGTGGCTGATCCTCGGGCTGTTCGCCGTGCAGCAGGCGCTGTTCGCGATCAACCAGCCGACCCGGACGGCGGTGCTGCCCCGGCTGCTGCCGCCCCGGGAGCTGGCGGCGGCGAACGCGCTGAACATGACGGTGTTCCAGTTCGGCGCCATCGTCGGGCCGATGCTGGCCGGCGCACTGCTGCCGCTGGTCGGGCTGTCCACGCTGTACCTGGTCGACGCCGTCGCGCTGCTGGCCACGCTGTGGGCCACCTGGCGACTGCCCAGGCTGCCACCGCTGGATGCCGGCGAGGGCGTCCGGCGCACCGCCGGGCTGCGCGACGTGCTCGACGGCTTCCGGTACGTGGCCACCCAGAAGGTGCTGCTGGTGTCCTTCCTGGTGGACATCATCGCCATGGCGTTCGGGATGCCGCGCGCGGTGTTCCCGGAGATGGCGGAGGTGACCTTCCACGACCCGCCCGGCGGCGGCATCGCCCTGGGCGCGCTGTACGCCTCGATCGCGCTCGGCTCCCTGGCCGGTGGGCTGTTCTCCGGCTGGCTGCACGGGGTCCGCCGGCAGGGCGTCGCGGTGATCCTGGCCATCGGGGTGTGGGGGCTCGGGGTGAGCGCGTTCGGCCTGGTGCACTCGCTGTGGCTGGCGGTGCTGCTGCTCGCCGTGGCCGGGGCGGCCGACCTGGTCAGCGCGGTGTTCCGGTCGACCATGCTGCAGGTGGTGGCCACCGACGAGATGCGCGGCCGGATGCAGGGCGTGTTCATCGTGGTGGTCGCCGGCGGGCCGAGGCTGGCCGACATCTGGCACGGCACCGTGGCCGACGCGGTGGGCACCGGGCCCGCGGCCACGATCGGCGGCGTCGCGGTGCTGATCGGCACGGCGGTGGTGGCCGCCGCGCTGCCCGCGTTCTGGCGCTACCGCGCGCCCTGAGCACCACCGCCCGCCCTGAGCGCGACCGGCCTGACCCGCGGCGACGCTCGCGCAACCCGGCCCGTGGCCCGGGCGCGCGCCGTATCCTCCACCCATGATTGTGGTGGGCGGCGAGGCCCTGGTCGATCTGGTGCCCGGCCCGGGCACCCGGGACGTCGCGGGGCCGCTGCTGCCCCGCTGGGGAGGCGGCCCGTTCAACGTCGCGGTGACGCTGGGCCGGCTCGGCGTCCCGGCGCGCTTCCTGTCCCGGATGTCCACCGACCCGTTCGGCGTCGCGATGCTGGAGCGGCTGACCCGCTGCGGGGTCGACACCGGGCTGGTGCAGCGCGGCGACGAGCCCACCACGCTGGCCGTGGTCGGTCTGGAGGCGTCCGGGGCGGCCCGGTACGCCTTCTACACCCAGGGCACCGCCGACCGGCTGGTCACCGACCCCGGCCCGCTGCCGGCGGACACCCAGGCGGTGGCACTGGGCACGCTGTCGTTGCTGCTGGAGCCGGGCGCCAGCGCGTACGAGGCGGTGCTGCGCCGGGAGGCCGACGCCGGACGGATGATCAGCCTCGACCCGAACATCCGGCCGGACCTGATCGAGGACCCGGACGCCTACCGCGCGCGGTTCCGCTCCTGGCTGCCGTCGGTCAGCCTGCTCAAGGTGTCCGACGAGGACGCGCGGTGGCTCGGCGTTTCTCACCCACACGAGTGGCTACGTGACGGGGTGTCCGCGGTGGTGGTCACCAGGGGCGCCGAGGGGCTGTCCGTCCTGACGGAGACCGGGACGGTGGACGTGCCGGCGGTGCCGACCGTCGTCGTGGACACCATCGGCGCCGGCGACACCACCCACGCGGCCCTGCTGGCCAGGCTGTATGCCCACGGGGCGCTGGACCGCGACCTGCTCGCCCGGCTGGATCCCGAGGCCTGGCGGGACGTGCTCGGCTTCGCCGCGGCCGCGGCCGCACGGACCTGTGCCCGGCCGGGCGCGGAGCCGCCGACCGCCGCCGAGCTGAACGCGTCGCCTCCGCTCATGACGCCGAACCCAGGTTCGAGGCACTAGTTTGGGGTGTGGAACCCAAGCGTCATCCGAGTGTGAGAGGGAACCTCCACATGTCTTCACCGCACGACCACGACACCGCTGTCCTGAAGTATCCGGATGGCGAGTACGAGATGCAGATCGCTCCGGCGACCGAGGGCGCATCCGCCTTCGAGCTGGGCAAGCTTCTGCCCACCACCGGCCTGGTGACCCTGGACAACGGCTTCGGGAACACCGCCGCGTGCGCCTCGCAGATCACCTACATCGACGGCGACGCCGGCATCCTGCGCTACCGGGGCTACCCGATCGACCAGCTGGCGGAGAACTCGACGTTCGCCGAGGTCAGCTACCTGTTGATCTACGGTGAGCTGCCCACCCAGACCGAGCTCGACTCGTTCACGAACAAGATCAGCCGGCACACGCTGCTGCACGAGGACCTGAAGCGGTTCTTCGACGGCTTCCCGCGCGACGCGCACCCGATGCCGGTGCTGTCCAGCGCGGTCAGCGCGCTGTCCACCTTCTACCAGGACAGCCTCGACCCGTTCGACGAGGAAGCGGTCGAGCTGTCCACCGTCCGGCTGCTGGCCAAGCTGCCGACGATCGCCGCGTACGCGTACAAGAAGTCGATCGGCCAGCCGTTCCTGTACCCGGACAACTCGTTGGGCGCGGTGGAGAACTTCCTCCGCCTCACCTTCGGCTTCCCGGCCGAGCCCTACGAGGTCGACAAGGACCTGGCCCGCGCGCTGGACGTGCTGTTCATCCTGCACGCCGACCACGAGCAGAACTGCTCGACCTCCACGGTGCGGATGGTGGGCTCGTCGCAGGCGAACCTGTTCGCGTCCGTGTCGGCGGGGATCAACGCGCTGTTCGGACCGCTGCACGGCGGGGCCAACCAGGCCGTCCTGGAGATGCTCACCCGCATCCGCGAGGTCGAGGACGGCAACGTCGACACGTTCATCAAGCGGGTCAAGGACCGCGAGGCGGGCGCCCGGCTGATGGGCTTCGGGCACCGGGTCTACAAGAACTACGACCCGCGCGCCAAGATCGTAAAGCAGAACGCGGACGAGGTGCTCAAGAAGCTGGGCGTGTCCGACCCGCTGCTGGACATCGCCAAGGCCCTGGAGGAGCGGGCACTCGCCGACGACTACTTCATCGAGCGCAAGCTCTACCCGAACGTCGACTTCTACACCGGGTTGATCTACCGGGCGATGGGCTTCCCGACGAAGTACTTCACCGTGCTGTTCGCGCTGGGCCGGCTGCCCGGCTGGATCGCGCACTGGCGCGAGATGATGAACGACTCGCAGACCAAGATCGGGCGTCCGCGCCAGCTCTACACCGGGGTCGGCGAGCGCAACTACGCGTCGGTGGCCGACCGGGGCTGACGTCCCGCCCGACCGACCCACACCGCCGCCCAGCCCCGGGGCCGTCCGTTCCGACGGTCCGGCTGGGCGGCGGCCGCGTCCGCGACCCTGGGACCCGCTGTGTCCGGAGATACCGCCGTGGTCTGGTTCCGCCGTGACCTGCGGCTGACCGACCACCCCGCGCTGCTCGCCGCCGCCGACGCCGGTCCGGGCGGGGCGCTGGCGCTGTTCGTGCTCGACCCCCGGCTGTGGCGGCCGTCCGGCCCCGCCCGCCAGGCGTTCCTGGTCGGGTGCCTGCGCGAGCTGGACGCCGCGCTCGGCGGGCGGCTGCTCGTGCGCCGGGGCGATCCGGTGGACGTGGTGCCCTCGGCGGCGCGGGCGGTCGGGGCGCGCACCGTGCACGTCAGCGCTGACGCCGGCCCGTACGGCCGGTCCCGGGACGAGGCGGTGGCCGCCGCGCTGGCCCGCGACGGGGTGGAGCTGGTGCGCACCGGCTCGCCGTACGCGGTCACCCCAGGCCGGGTGCGCAAGCCCGACGGCCACCCGTACCGGGTGTTCACCCCGTTCCACCGGGCCTGGCTGGCGCACGGCTGGCGGGCGCCCGCCGACACCGGCCCGGACACCGTGGACTGGCTGGACTGCTCGGGGCCGGGGTCGCCGGCCGGCCCCGGGGAGGCGGCCGGCGCCGGCTCAGGGGTGGACGCCGCCGGGGAGGGCCTGCCGGCGGCCCCGGAGTGCGAGTCGCGGCTGCCCGAGCCCGGCGAGGCGGCCGCGCTGGTCGCCTGGGCGGACTTCCGGGACGGCCCGCTCGCCGACTACGACACGGCCAGGGACCGGCCGGGCGTCCCGGGTACCTCCCGGCTGTCGCCCTACCTGCGATTCGGCTGCGTGCACCCGCGCACCCTGCTGCGCGACCTGGCCTCGTCGTCCTCGCGGCCCGCCCCCGCGGACGGCGGCGGCCCGCCCGCGAAGGCGAGGGACACCTTTCGCGCCGAGCTGGCGTGGCGGGACTTCTACGCCGACGTGCTCTGGCACCACCCACGCACCGCCCGCGACAACGGCGACCGGCGGTTCGACGCGATGCCGTGGGACTCCGGCGACGAGGCCGAGCAGCGGTTCGCCGCGTGGCGGGACGGCCGGACCGGCTACCCCATCGTGGACGCCGGGATGCGCCAGCTGCGGGCCGAGGGCTGGATGCACAACCGGGTGCGGATGATCGTGGCCAGCTTCCTGGTCAAGGACCTGCACCTGCCGTGGTGGCGCGGTGCCCGGCACTTCATGCACCACCTGGTCGACGGCGATCTCGCATCCAACCAGCACGGCTGGCAATGGGTCGCGGGTTCCGGCACCGACGCGGCGCCGTACTTCCGGATCTTCAACCCGGTCAGCCAGGGGGAGCGGTTCGACCCGGACGGCAGCTACATGCGCCGGTACCTGCCCGAGCTGCGCCAGGTCACCGGCAAGGCCGTGCACCGCCCGTGGACGCTGCCCGGCGGTCCGCCGTCCGGCTACCCGGGGCCGGTGGTCGTGCACGCCGACGAGCGTGCCGAGTCGCTGGCCCGCTACGAGCTGGTGAAGGCGGCCGGCCGCTCCTCGACCGACCGGTAGGGACGCAGCACCGCGTTCAGCGCCGCGCCGACCAGCACGGCGACCAGCCCGCCGGAGGCGTTGGCCACCCAGTCCGCCGGCGAGCACTCCCGGCCCGGCACCACGACCTGCGCCAGCTCGAGCCCCAGCGGCAGCAGCGCCATCAGCAACGCCGGCCACGCCGCCCGACGGCTGGCCAGCACGAGGGCGCAGCCCAGCGGCATCAGCATGGCGATGTTCAGCAGGCTCTCCACGCTGCCGCCCACCTCGGAGACCGACTCGCCGAACCCGGCCCAGGAGGACGGCACGCACTGCCCCAGCGAGCGGTGGATGTCCGGCCAGTTGCGCGGGGCCAGCGTCAGGGTGAGCACGCCGGCCAGGGACAGCAGCGCGACCAGCGTGGGCCACGGCCGCCACCCGACCCGCCGCGCGAGCCGTCGCCAGACGACCAGGCAGACCACCGCGGCGGCCAGCCCGACGATCGGCGACCACCGCCCGATCGGCACCAGCGCCCGCAGGTGGTGGTGCGCCGCGAGCACCGCGCTGACCGTCACCAGACCAGGCTCCCGGGTTCGGACTGAGTGCCGCTCAGCGGCCGAGCCGGCTGCTCCTCGGCGGCCGGCTCACCCGGCACCCTGCCGGCCGCGTGCCCGTCGCGTCACCCCGTTCCGGTCCGGGACAGCGCGGGTGGCGCGGTGGGTGCGGCCCGTTCACGGTCACCGGCAACTCAGGCCGGTAAGGAACACCCTCCGGTCGGACTGGGGTGCAGCTCGGCGCACCTAGCCTGCCGGGGAGGCCGAGGGCGGTTCCGCGGCACCGCTCCGATGCTCACGGGACCAGCCGGATCCCGGACGGAGGCACCGCCCGAGAACCGGGCGGCCGACGATCCTCGCCGTTCCGTGGAACCGCCCGAAACCGGCGACCGGATCGTCGCCGGTGCCGGCCGCGGTTCCGCGGAACCGCTCGGACTCCCGGGAATCATCCGCCCGGAACCCAGGCGCGCGGCCGCCCGGAACCGGGCAGCGGAATCAGGCGAGCCCCGGGCGCGGTTCCGCGGAACCACCCTGTCCGCGGTTCCGCGGAACCGCCCGGCGGCGGGCGGGCCTCGGCGCGTCGCAAGATGAGACGCCCCGGGCGGCGGAACGCGGTGATCATCGCCGGGGTGGAGGAGAGCTACAACCCCTGGACCGTGGTGAACCTCGTGTTCGGCCATCTCGCCGATCGCGGTCTGCACCCGACGTTCAGCGACGCCGGCGACCCGGGCCAACACGCCGCCGAGTTGCTGCGGACACTCGGCATTCATCCGCTCGCCGAAGGCAACCGGGAGCAGGAGCGCCAGAACACCCACGAGGAGCTGGCGCGGATCCGGGCCGCCATGTTCGGCGAACCCTGATCTGCCCTGCGCCACGGCGATCAACCCGGGCGCCACGGCGATCAACCCGGGCGCCACGGCGGACACCTCGGGCGCCACGGCGGACACCTACGGCGCACCCCAGCGGGGGCGCCCCGGCCGGAGGCGTCCGGAGGTGGTGGTCAGGCGGCCGGGCGCCCGGGGCGGAAGGTGCGGCGGTAGGCGTCCGGGGCGAGGCCGACCGCGCGGTGGAAGTGGCGGCGCAGGGTGGCGGCCGTGCCCATGCCCACCTGTGCGGCGATGTGGTC
The DNA here is from genome assembly GCA_036497465.1 of Pseudonocardia sp. Lineage (GTDB taxonomy): Bacteria > Actinomycetota > Actinomycetes > Mycobacteriales > Pseudonocardiaceae > Pseudonocardia. The sequence continues at coordinate 9,414 of DASXJJ010000102.1, forward strand.
GATGCCGTCGTCGGTGCGTTCCAGCAGCTCGCGGGCGCGGGCGACCCGCTGGGTCAGCAGCCACTGCAGCGGCGTGCTGCCGGTGGCCGCCCCGAACCGGCGCCCGAGGTGGCGCGGGCTCAGACCAGCGCGGCGGGCCAGGTCGGCCACCGTCAGCGGACGCTCCAGGTGGGCCAACGCCCAGGCCAGCACGTCGGTCAGTGAGTGGGCGTCGTCGTCCGGTACCGGGGCCGCGATGAACTGGGCCTGGCCTCCGGTCCGGTGCGGGGCGACGACCAGCCTGCGGGCGACGTCGTTGGCCACCGCTCCGCCGTGGTCGGTGCGCACCATGTGCACGCACAGGTCCAGGCCGGCCGCCTTGCCCGCCGAGGTCAGGACGTCGCCGCCGTCCAGGTAGAGGACCGCCGGGTCGACCTCGACCGCCGGGTAGCGGCGGGCCAGCTCGGTGGCGTGCAACCAGTGCGTGGTGGCGCGCCGGCCGTCCAGCAACCCGGCCTCGGCGAGGGTGAACGCCCCGGTGCAGATCGACGCGATCCGCGCGCCGCGCCGGTGCGCCTCCCGCACCGCGTCGACCAGCCCGGCCGGTGGCGGCCGGTGCACGTCGTGGCAGGCCGGCACGACCACGGTGTCGGCGGCCACCAGCTCGTCCAGCCCGTGCGGGCTGTCGGCGACCAGGCCGCCCTGGACCCGGGCGCCGCGCGGCCCGCACAGCAGCAGGTCGTACCAGGAACCGACGCCCTCCGGGCGGGCGAGCCCGAACACCGCGCACGGCACGGACAGCTCGAACAGCGGGATCCCGTCGGTGACGGCGACCGCGACTGTCGTCATGGCTGTAACTGTACGCATCCCTGCGTTCCGGACACTCGTGCCGCGCGGAGACCGGGACGAGCATCGAGGGCGTGACCGATCAGCGGATGCGCACCCGACCGACCGAGCGGCCGCTCGGTGACCGGAAGTGGCTGGCACCGGGCGTGGCAGTGGCCGCGGTGGGCTGGGGCGCGAACCAGTTCGCGCCGCTGCTGCCGCTCTACCGCGCCGAGATGGGGCTGGGCGCCACCACCGTGCAGGCCTCGTTCGGGCTGTACGCCCTGGGGCTGATCCCCGGACTGCTGCTGGGCGGCCCGCTCTCCGACCGGCACGGCCGCCGCCGGATCATGCTGCCGGCACTGGTGGCCTCGATGGCGGGGAGCGGGCTGCTGGTCGCCGGCGGCTCCTCGGTCGGCTGGCTGTTCGCCGGTCGGCTGGTCGCCGGGGTGGCCAGCGGGGCGGCGTTCAGCTCGGGTGCGGCCTGGACCAGGGAGCTGTCCCCGGGCGCGGCGAACCCGGGCCCGCGCCGCGCGACGGTGGCCATGACCGCCGGGTTCGCCGGCGGGCCGCTGGTCGCCGGGGCACTGGCCCAGTGGGCGCCGTGGCACACCGCGTTGCCGTACCTGCCGCACCTGCTCCTGGCCGGCGTGGCCGTCCCGCTGGTGCTGCGCGCGCCGGCGCATCGGGCCGCGACCGCCAACGCCCGCGGCTCGACCGCCAACGCCCTTGGCTCGACCGCCAACGCCCGCGGCTCGACCGCGAGCGGTCGCGGCCCGGCCGGGCGGCCACCCGGGTCGATCGGGTGGTGGCGCGAGCCGGCGGGGCGGCGGTTCCGGTCGGTGGTGGTACCGCTGGCACCGTGGGTGTTCGGCTCGGCGTCCGTCGCGCTCGCCTACCTGCCCTCGGTGGCCGCTCCCCGACTCGGTGGGTACGCGCTGGCGTTCGGCGCCGGGGTCGCAGGGGTGACCGCGCTGGCCGGGATCGCGGTGCAGCCGGTGGCGCGGCGAGTGTATCGGCCGGGGTCAGCCCGGTTGCTCGGTACCGCGCTGGGGCTGGTGGCCGCGGGCCTGGCGGTGGCCGCCGCGGCGGCCACCGGTCAGCCGGCGCTGGTCGTGGTGGCGGCGGTGGTGCTCGGCGGCGGCTACGGTGGCTGCCAGGTCGCGGGGCTGCTGGAGGTGCAGCGGCTCGCCCCGCCGGACCGGCTCGCCGGCCTGACCGCGCTGTACCAGGCGGTGTCCTACCTCGGCTTCGCGGTGCCGTACCTGCTCGCGGTCGGCACGCGCCGGGTGTCCCCGGCCACGGCACTGCTGGTCGCGGCCGCGCTGGCGGCCATGACCCTGGTCCGGCTGACCCTGGTCCGCCCACCGGCGACGGACGGTCCAGCGACGGACGGTCCAGCGACGGACGGTCCAGTGACAGACGGTCCGCCGGCCCCGGACGGTCCGCCGGATCAGCCCTTCGACGGCGGCACGGCGATGCCGTAGTCGCGGATCTTGCGGTAGATGGTGGCCCGGGACATGCCCAGGTGCCGGGCCGCCTCCGCGCGGTTGCCGTCGACCCCGCGCAGGCAGGCGATGATCGCGTCGCACTCGATCGACTCCAGCGGGGTGAGCACCCGGCGGCTGGTGGCCTGTACCTCGGCGGGCAGGTCGGCCATCGTGATCAGCCCGGTGCGGCGGTGTGCGACGACCTTGCGGATGACCTGGTAGAGCTGCTCGGTGTTGCCCGGCCAGCGGTTGCGCATGAGCACCCGCATGGCGTCCGGCGAGCAGCGCAGGCTGGCGCCCCGGGTCAGCTTGCCGATCAGGAACGGCACCAGCTCGCGCAGGTCCTCGATGTGGTGCCGCAGCGGGGGGGCCACCACCGACCGGGGGAACCGCTCGACCAACCGCTCCAGCGCGCCGTGCACCGGCCCGGTACCCGACCGGGTGGCCACCACCCACTGCCGCTCGCCGCCGCCTGGTACCGGCCCGGTGCGGCAGTACACGTCGAGCAGCTCGCACAGGCCGTCGGACACCGCTTCCGGCAACCGGTCGACGTGCCGCAGGATCAGCATGCCCCGGCCGTCGGCCAGCTCCTCGCGCACGGCGTCGAGCCAGCGTGCACCGGCCTGCTCGGCCGCGGCGGCCGCGGACACCCCCGCGGCGCCGCCGGACACCCCCGGGAACGGGCCGGACACCCTCGAGGAAGAGCCGGACACCCTCGGGGACGCGCCCGGGGCACCGGACGCGGGGACGGCACCGGACGCGGGGACGGCACCGGACGCGGGGCCGGGGCCGCCGCCGGCGCCTCCCGAGGCGCCGGACACGCCCCGCAGGTCCTCCGCCTCGAACACCCGCAGGTGCCCGCCCGGGGTGTGCGCGAGGTGGGTGGCACGGGCGACGGTGAGCTTGCCGGTGCCGGGCTCGCCCTCCAGCAGCAGCCACTCCCGGGACCGGAAGTGCGTCTCGATCTCCTGCCGGCAGGTGGTCCACAGCGCGCCGTTGCCGACCATCCCGGGCATCGCGGTGCTCGCCTGACCGGGCAGCGGGGAGGGGCGGGCCGGCATCGCGGTGACCATCTGCACCTGCACGACGCCGCCGATCACCGCCGACGAGCTCCAGCTCGGCTTGCAGTGCAGCCGGGCGGCCGCGCCGGTGGGCAGCGGGGTGGTGAACTGGGTGGCCTTCCCGGTGGCCAGCGCCTCGGTGGCCAGCCCGAGCAGGGTCACCTGGTCGACCGGGTCGATCTGCTCGCGGGCGGCGTCGTTGAGCATCAGCAGGTCGTTGCTGACCGCCAGCACCGGGCCCCGGTTGCGCTGGCAGGCCGCCAGGTAGTCCTGCAGCAGGGCCAGCTCGCGGCGGCCGGTGTGCTCCAGCAGCGACTCCTCGATGCGCCGCGCGATCGCCGAGACGGCGGCGGCCATCATCGGGTTGGCGTCGTCGCGCCAGCACGTCAGGTCGACGACGCCGAGCACCTTGCCGGTGGTGGGGTGGTGGATCGGCGCGCCGGCGCAGGCGAACTCCTCGAGGTGCTCGACGTAGTGCTCGTGGCCGAACACCTGGGCCGGCCCCCGCCCCTCCAGCGCGGTGCCGATGCCGTTGGTGCCGGCGAACTCCTCGGCGTAGCTGAACCCGGGGGCCAGCGAGATGCGGTCCAACCCGGCGCGCAGCCGGCTGTCACCGGTACGCCGGTCGAGCACCACGCCGTCGCCGTCGGTGAGGATCAGGCTGACCGGCTCGTCGCCGAACCCCTCGTTGGTCTCGGCCAGGATGCCGCCCGCGCTGTAGGTCAGCGAGTCGGCCTTCTCCTTCGGGTTCGGCGCGTACGGCAGCTCGAAGTGGTCGGGGGAGACGCGGTGGTCCCGGGACCGGACCCACGACGCCATGATCGGTTCACGCACCACCCCGGGCTGGACGTCGTCCAGGCTGAGGAAGCGTTCGCGGGCATGAGCCAGCGCCGCGCGATGGTTGACCGCGTGGCTGGCCGGTCGTCTGCTGACTCGGCGGCCGGTGTGTGGTGGTGGGAACGCGTCGGGCAATCGGGGTTGCCTCCTCGCCAGCTCCGTCGATGACGTGTGACCGTTCGGCTCACGTCGAGGGCAACCGACTCGACGGTACCCGGACGGCGCCAAGAACGGTATGCGCTGGCGAAAACGGCTCAGTGTCTCATGATGAGACCGCGCCCTCTCCTCGGGCCGGGTGTGATCCGTAGCACGGAACGGACTACCGCGGCCGCCGAAATCACGTGGCCGGTGAGGCCAGCTTCGTCACCAGCGAAGCGGTGAGTTACAGACCGGGGCAGGCGCCCCGGCGGACCCGAATGACGGGCGAGGAGCAAGGTATGAGTCGCCAGAGCGTGGCGAAGGCGCACCAGAAGATCCAAGAGCTCTCCTGGGAGCCGATGTACCACACGCCGTACCAGAAGTACGGCACGGACTACACGTTCCAGAAGGCACAGAAGAAGGACCCGCTCAAGCAGGTCCTGCGGTCCTACTTCCCGATGCAGGAGGAGAAGGACCACCGCGTGTACGGCGCCCAGGACGGCGCGATCCGGGGCAACATGTTCCGCCAGGTGCAGGAGCGCTGGCTGGAGTGGCAGAAGCTGTTCCTGAGCATCATCCCGCTGCCGGAGATCTCCGCCGCACGCTCGATGCCGATGCTGTTCCACACGGTGCCCAACCCTGAGCTGCACAACGGCCAGGCGATCCAGATGATCGACGAGGTTCGGCACAGCACGATCCAACAGAACCTCAAGCGCCTGTACATGAACAACTACATCGACCCGGCCGGCTTCAACTCGAGCCTGCGGAACTTCCACAACGACTACTGCGGCACCATCGGCAGGCAGTTCGCGGAAGGCTTCATCACCGGTGACGCGATCACCGCGGCGAGCATCTACCTGACCATCGTGGCCGAGACGGCGTTCACCAACACGCTGTTCGTGGCCATGCCGGCCGAGGCCGCGGCCAACGGCGACTACCTGCTGCCGACGGTGTTCCACTCGGTGCAGTCCGACGAGTCGCGGCACATCTCCAACGGCTACGCCACGCTGCTGATGGCGCTGTCCGACGAGGGCAACCACCAGCTGCTCGAGCGCGACCTGCGCTACGCGTGGTGGAACAACCACCGCGTGGTGGACGCCGCCATCGGCACGTTCATCGAGTACGGCACCAAGGACCGCCGCAAGGAGCGCGAGTCCTACGCGGAGATGTGGCGTCGGTGGATCTACGACGACTACTACCGCAGCTACCTGGTGCCGCTGGAGAAGTACGGCCTGGTGATCCCGCACGACCTGATCGAAGAGTCGTGGAACCAGATCTGGAACAAGGGCTACGTGCACGAGGTCGCGCAGTTCTTCGCCACCGGCTGGCTGGCCAACTACTGGCGCATCGACTCGATGACCGACGACGACTTCGAGTGGTTCGAGTACAAGTACCCGGGCTGGTACGACAAGTACGGCAAGTGGTGGGAGAACTACAACCGCCTCGCCACGCCGAACGGCCACCACCCGATCGTCGCCGAGGACGTCGACTACGTGTACCCGAACCGGTGCTGGACCTGCATGGTGCCGTGCCTGGTGCGCGAGGACATGGTCATGGAGGAGATCGACGGCGTCGTCCGCACGTACTGCCACGAGGTGTGCGCGTGGACCGACACGACGGCCTTCCGGCCGACGTACCAGGGCCGGGAGACCCCGAACATGGGTCGCCTGGTCGGGCACCGGGAGTGGGAGACGCTCTACCACGGCTGGAACTGGGCGGACGTGGTCACCGACATGGGCTACGTCCGGGACGACGGCCACACGCTGGTCGCCCAGCCACATCTGAACCTCGACCCGTCGAAGATGTGGAACCTGGACCACCTGCGCCGGATGGGCCCGCTGATGAGCCCGAACGTGGTGCTCAACGAGATGACGCCGGAGCAGCGCGAGGCATGGGCGGCGGACTACCGCAAGCAGGGACCGGCCGGCCGGCCGGCTCCCGCTGAGAGCTGATCGAGCAGGAGGGGAGGGGGCACCGCGTGCGGTGCTCCTCTCCCCTTTCCCTGCGCGGAACCCGCGGCTTTCGAGGACGGACATGACTGACAAGCACGTGGTGCGGTTCGAGCCGGTCGGCATCGAGATCGAGGTCGACGAGGAGCAGACCATCCTGCGCGCCGCCGCCGAGCAGGGCGTGATGCTCATGCACGGGTGCAAGGAAGGGCAGTGCGCGGCCTGCAAGTCGTTCATTCTCGACGGCGACGACGTGGAGCACGACAAGTACTCCACGTTCGCGCTGCCCGACTACGAGAAGGACGAGGGCTTCACCCTCCTCTGCCGGGCGCACGCCTACGAGGACCTGACCATCGAGTTGCTCAACTACGACGAGGAGATGATCAGATCCGGGTTGCCGATCGTCGACGCGGTGGCCGAGGTGGTGGCGAACGACCCGGTCACCCGGGACATGCGCCACCTGGTGCTGAAGCTGATCGAGCCGACGCAGGTGAAGTTCTTCCCGGGGCAGTACGTGGACCTCCTGGTACCGGGCACCGAGGAGCACCGCTCGTTCTCGATGGCCAACACCTCCAGCCGGGAGAGCGGGCTGCTGGAGTTCGTCATCAAGATCTATCCGGACGGGCTGTTCTCCCGGTACCTCGCCGATGAGCTCAAGGTCGGCGAGCGGCTGCCGCTGAGCGGCCCGTTCGGGGTGTTCACGCTGCGGGAGAGCCACGACTCGGAGCTGGTGTTCGTCGGCGGCGGGGCCGGGATGGCGCCGATCCTGTCGCTGCTGCGCTCCATGTCCGAGCGGGGCATCTCCCGGAAGGCGACGTACTACTACGGCGCCCGCACCCGTTCCGATCTGTGCTTCGAGGACGAGCTGCGGGCGCTGGAGCAGTCACTGCCGGGCTTCCGGTACGTGCCGGCGCTGTCCGAACCGACGCCTGCGTGCGACTGGGACGGGGAGACCGGGCTGATCACCGACGTGGTCAAACGGCTGCAGTCGGACCTCAAGGGCCAGGACGCCTACGTCTGTGGTCCGCCGCCGATGGTCGAGGCGGCCATGCAGTTGCTGACCACGCTCGGCGTCGACGAGACGCGGATCTACTTCGACAAGTTCACCACCACCGGCGAACCCGGGCAGTAACGAGCGCCCGGCTCGGCCGGGTCAGGAGAGCGCAATGACTACCGCACAGGAACGGTCCGTCCCGAAGGTCACTTTCACCGACGCCGAAGCCGGCGCCAAGGAGTTCCCTGACTCCACCGCACGCAGGTACAACTACTTCAAGCCGCAGAAGCGCAAGCAGACCCACTACGAGGACGTCACCGTCGAGGTCCAGCCGGACCCCCGCCACTACCTGTCCCAGGGGTGGATCTACGGCTTCGCCGACGGCGAGTGCGGCTACCCGCTGACCTGGACGAAGCTCAAGGCGTGGGGCGTCGACAACCCGGAGCCGCAGCGCGGCATCGGGTCCGGCGGCCTGCCGAAGGACTTCGTGTGGCCGGCGCACGGCTGGCACGAGTTCCGTGACCCCAACGAAGAGTGGGAGATGACGTTCTACCGCTACGGCGCGAACGTCGTCCGCCAGATCAACCAGAACATCGACAACGCCCGCGAGGCCAAGGCGTTCGAGCAGTGGAGCCGCAACTGGGTCAACTTCGTCGAGCACAACCTCGGCGCCTGGATGCATGTGGAGCACATCCTCGGGCTGTACGTGTTCTCGCACGCCAACCGGTCGGGCCCGACCAACATGCACAACACCGCCATGGTGGTGAACGGCATGCACAAGATCCGGTTCGCGCAGGACCTCGCGCTGTACAACCTGACGCTGACCGAGGAGGTCGAGGGCTTCGACGGCTCCGCCCACCTGGAGGCGTGGAACTCCGACCCGGTGTGGCAGCCCACCCGCCGGGTGACCGAGGCGCTCACCGCCATCCAGGACGACTGGGGTGAGTCGATGTTCGCCGCGAACATCGTCTTCGAGCCGCTGGTCGGCGAGCTGTTCCGCAGCGGGCTGGTCCAGCAGTGCGCGGCCGGCAACGGCGACTTCGTGACCCCGACGGTGGTGGGCGCGGGCGAGCACGACTACGCGCAGCGCGACCTGCGGATGACCATCGCGATGTTCGAGCCGAGGGTGCACGACCGCGAGTTCGCCGCGCACAACGCGGAGATCATGAACGGCTGGCTGTCCACCTGGGTGCCGCAGTGCCTGGAGGCGGCCCGCGCGCTGCAACCGCTGTGGTCGCAGCCGGACTTCAAACCGCCCAGGTTCGAGGACGCGCTCGACCGGGCCAAGAGCCGGTTCGCCGGAATCCTGTCCGAACTCGGTCTCGACGTACCGAAGGAGTTGGCCCAGTGACCAGTTTCAAGACCGCCGAGAGTCCGTTCAAGTCGGACAACACGGCGTCCAACATGTGCGGGTTCACCCTGATGAACAACCAGGTGGGAGCCGTCGTCGCGGAGGTGTTGCGGGAGCTGGACAACGTCAAGGTGACCCCGCTGCCCTCGATGATCCGGGTCGACGGCCAGGGCCGTTTCGACCTCGTCTACGCCGACGTCGACGACGCGGCCGGCGAGGAGGAGGGCTGGTTCGACGCCGCCGAGTTCGAGGAGAACATGTCCACCCACTACGGCCGCATGATCCACGAGGACGACCGCACGATCATGTTCGCCAACCCCGAGGACGCCGCCGAGTTCATCGGCTTCGACCTCAAGGCCAACTCCTGACCGACGAATGAGAGCCGGCGGCCGCCCGGATCACCGAGCGGCCGCCGTCGCTCGCTGCGCACCCGAGAGGAACCGGGCAGATGTACACCAAGGACGGCGAGAACTACTTCGTGGTTGATTCGCACTCGCATTTCTGGGATGCGAGTGAGGAGAACTGGGTTGCGGGTGCGGAGCAGTACGCGAAGGGGTGGATCGACTGTTTCTACGGTTACCACAAGTT